>JBAVGI010000126.1:0-46360 GCA_049684755.1 Candidatus Sulfotelmatobacter sp. | reverse complement strand
GAAACGAATAACCTTCCGCGTAGGCGCGTTCCCGGAATGCCGGCCGGCTGGTTTGCAAAACTACGGGCACGTCGGGCACAAGGCTTCTCACGAGTCGCGCCAACTCAAAGCCGGCCTCGGAGTTGAGTGTGCCTTCCCATGGGAACTCCACATCCGATACCATCCCGATCAGACTCTCGCGATATTGCTGCACCAGTTGAGCGGCGTCTTCGAAGCTGGAACTCAGCAGAATCTTGGGGCGCGCCTGCATGCGCACGAGTTTGTGAGCCGTGTTGATGCCTTCGCGGATCACGCGGCGAGATTGCTTGATCAGTTCGGCATACATCACCGGCAGAAATGACGAGTAGTAGCGGATGTTGTCTTCGACCACGAGCAGCACGGGAACTCCCATGGCCCGCGTGTCGTGCAGCACGTTGCGTTTGTCTTCGACGTATTTCACAATCGCGATCAGAATGCGGGCGTCGCCCTGCCACAGGAAGATGCGCTCCAGGTCCGTCACCGGATTGCGAGCGATAAAGTTTTTTACTTCGCGATAGTCGTAGGCCAGCACAACCACGGGAATATCGAGCCCGGCGAGCTTTATCTCACCAGCCAGTTGGGCGGCGTCCATCTCGCCGATGGCAAGATTCGAGACGATCAGGTTGAATTGAGGATTGGAACTCGCCAGTTGTAGCGCCTCAGCGCAGCTCGAAACATGAGTGATGCCGGGAATCTGCTGCAGGTTGAGGTCGAGAGATTCGTCGATCAGCAGTTCGTTGAGACGGCCATCTTCGCGCAGAATAAAAGAGTCGTAGAGGCTGGAGACCAGAAGTATGTTCTGCACTTTGAAAGGCATCAGATTCTCGAAGCCTTCGAAGCGCTGTTCGGGGTCGAAGATGGGGTTGGTGACGGGTAGAACGGTCATTGAAATTCAAAATCCCCACCTTATCCCTGCAAACGGCGCAGGGACTAAGGATGGGGCGGGCTTCATTCTGCTGCGTAAATCTCTACACAAGCCCCTGATCCAGCATGGCGTTAGCTACTTTCAGGAAGCCGCCAATGTTGGCGCCGTTCACCAGATTGCCCGGCGTGCCGTATTTTTCGGCCGTCTCGTAGCAGTTCTTGTGGATGGCGATCATGATCTTGTGCAGACGATCATCTACCTCCTCGCGAGTCCAGTTCAGCCGCGCGCTGTTTTGCGCCATCTCGAGACCCGAGGTGGCTACGCCGCCCGCATTCGCGGCTTTGGCCGGACCGTAGAGGATTTTCACATCCAGGAACATTTTGGTAGCTTCGAGCGTGCTCGGCATGTTGGCACCTTCGGCAACCAACTGGATGCCATTCTTGATGAGATTCGCTGCGTCCTTCGCGGTGATTTCATTTTGCGTGGCGCTGGGGAATGCGCAGTCCGCTTTAATGTTCCAGAGAGGATTGTGCTCCAGTTTGATGTCCGTGGGCATGAAGATCGCTCTTTTGTAACGATCTCCATAATCGCGGATGCGCCCGCGTTTTACGTTCTTCAGCTCAATAATCCATCCCAGCTTTTCGCGATCGATGCCGTCCGGATCGTAGATCACGCCGTTCGAATCAGACACCGTCACCGGCTTGGCGCCGAAATCGAGAAGCTTCTCGATGGTGTATTGCGAAACATTGCCGCTGCCGGAAACCAGGCAAATCTTGCCTTCGAGCGAGTCCTTCCTCGTTTTCAGCATTTCACTCGCGAAGTATACGCAGCCGTAGCCGGTGGCTTCGGGACGAATCAGCGAACCGCCCCAGGCCAGGCCCTTGCCCGTGAGCACGCCGGTGAATTCGTTGCGCAGCCGTTTGTATTGTCCAAACAGGAAACCGATCTCGCGCCCACCCACGCCAATGTCGCCCGCGGGAACGTCGGTATCCGGGCCGATGTGGCGTTGCAGTTCGGTCATAAAGCTCTGGCAGAAGCGCATGACTTCATTGTCGCTCTTGCCCTTGGGATCGAAATCGGAGCCGCCCTTGCCGCCGCCCATGGGCAGCGTCGTAAGCGAATTCTTGAAGACCTGTTCGAACGCCAGGAATTTCAAAATGCCGAGATTCACCGAAGGATGGAAGCGCAGCCCGCCCTTGTAGGGACCGATCGCGCTGTTCATCTCGATACGGAATCCGCGGTTGACTTGAATATTTCCCTGATCGTCAAACCAGGGCACGCGGAACATCAGCACGCGCTCTGGTTCGACAATCCGCTCCAGGATGCGGGCAGATTGAAATTCAGGATGCTTGCCTAATACCAAACGCAGAGAATCGAACACTTCCCGCACCGCCTGATGAAATTCCGGCTCGGCGGGATTCTTGGCTTTTACGCTGCACATCACTTCATCAATGTAGTCCGCCGGAGCATTGATTCCCGGCGGTGTGATCACTCTTGAATTCATACTCCTGCCTCCATAGGTGCATTAGTTACGATAAAATCTTTGCCCATAAGGCGAGCCTTCCGGCTAATACTGCGTGAAGCCGTCGGCCTGAGTGACTGCTCCGACGGCCACGTGACGGTCGACATAGATTCGGCCTGCCTCGATATCGATGGTGATGTTGCCGCGCGCCTGGCCCATATTCTTTACCTCGCCGCAATCTCGAGCGTGGGTTGATGTTGCAGCCACTTGATTTTTTCGCAGTACTCGTACAACTCCTGCCGGAATTTGGGGTGTGCAATCTCGATCAGTGACTTGGCACGCTCGCGAATGGTTTTGCCATGCAGGAATGCAACTCCGTATTCGGTCACCACCGAGCGGATGAGGCCGCGCGAGGTGACCACACCCGCGCCGGGGTCGAGCATAGGAACAATGCGCGAGATGGTCCCATTCTTCGCTGTCGAAGGTAGAGCGATGATGGACTGGCCGCCTTTCGAACGCGAAGCGCCGCGCAGAAAATCGACCTGCCCGCCGATGCCGCTGTAGAACTGGTTGCCAATCGAGTCCGAACAAACCTGCCCCGTCAGATCCATTTGCAGCGCAGAATTTATCGCGACCATATTGTCGTTACGCGCGATCAACACCGGATCATTGGTGTAGGCGGTGGGGTGGAATTCGAAGATGGGATTGTTGTCGACGAATTCAAATAGATCCTCCGTGCCCAGGGCGAATCCCACGATAATTTTGCGTGGCTTGAAGTTTTTTCGCGCTCCCGTGATTACGCCCGCTTGGATCAAAGGGATCACGCCATCCGAAACCAGTTCGCTGTGCACGCCGAGATCCTTGCGGTCCATCAGCAAAGGCAACACGGCCTCGGGAATTCCTCCGATGCCGATCTGCAGTACCGCGCCATCTTCGATCAGGCTGGCCACGTTGCGCGCGATGGCCACATGTAGGTCGGTGAGCGCGGGCTTCTTCAGCGCGCACAAGGGTCGCGACGATTCCACGATCGCATCGATGTCGTTGACATGAATGAAGCTGTCGCCGTAGGTGCGCGGCATCTGGTCATTGATTTGGGCTACGACGTAGCGCGCCACTTTCGCCGCGGTCAGCGTCGTATCCACGCCAACCCCAAAACTGCAGAAGCCGTGGGAATCGGGAGGAGAAACTTCGATGAGGGCAACGTCAATCGGCATTGCGCCACTCTCAAACAGGCTTTCAATCTCGCTGAGGTGTATGGGAGTGTAGTCGGCGCGGCCCTGGCTGATAGCGTCGCGCACATTGGGCCCGATAAACATAGCGTTGTGGCGAAAATGCCCTTCCATCTCGGGCGCCACATACGGCGCGCAGCCCATCGTCATCATGTGGACGATCTCCACATCATGCACCTCTGGAGCACGGCGCATCAGTGCTTCGACCAGGGTCTCCGGTTCGGCGCAGCCCGGCTGAATGTAGACTCGCATCCCGGAGCGAATCAGGCGCAAGGCATCATCCGCTGCCATGAGGTTACGTTTGTAATGCGTTTCCCAGGACATGCGAGGGTTCACCTCGTTACGTTCAATTGTCTCTGAAACCGGGGTTGCGGAGAGACATCAGGGATCACCGGTTTTAGTGATTGAAGTCACACGCAGCCGTAATTTGTCAGTGAAATTCTCAGGCCCTGACCGCGGTGATCGGTATCACGAACAGCGGTGACTCCTGGCATCGCCTCTAACATCTTCAGAGACGAAAATATGAACACACGCGGCTGTGGAAGGCGCATGGAACTTCCATGAGCAGCGAGCGGCGCCAGACCGCTGCAAGTCCACGGCCCGGTCACGTTGCGGCATTCACCCCTCAAGTGCCGCTAATCCGCGATGGAATTGAGGAAAATCGTGGGAGGTGCGTTATGAAAGCTCTGGAAGCTGGGAAGCGAATTACGCTCAACAACATATTGTTTGCAACTGATTTTTCTCCGCGTTCCGACGCAGCATTGCCTTATGCCGTGGCAATCGCTCGTCAGTACGGGGCAACGATCTATGGCGCCCATGTGGCGTCGTCCGAGGACTATCTCTTCACCGCGCCAGATTTGTGGCCATCTCGTCTCCAACATGAAAAGGAATTGGAACAGGAAGTACTAAAACATCTTGACGAACAACTCGGCGGTGCAAAGCACGAAGCACTCTTCGGCGTGGGCGACGTCTGGCAGGCTCTGTCTGGGTTTATCGGCGAACATGACATTGATCTGCTCGTGATCGGCACTCATGGCCGCACCGGCGCGCGGAAGTTGCTGATGGGCTCCATCGCGGAGAGAATATTTCGTCAGGCCACTTGTCCAGTTGTGAGTATTGGGCCAAATGTAGCGTCTAAACGCGAGGATGAAATTCAATTTCGCCATATCTTGTTGGCGACAGATTTTGGTGCAGAGTCCTTGGCTTCGTTACCGTTCGCCTTCTCGTTGGCCGAGGAAACTCAGGCGAGGCTGACGTTGCTTCACGTCATCGACCAGCCTGCGGCGGGCATAATCGACCTGGAAGCGGCCACGGCGTCCGTTAGGCGTCGATTGAATGAGCTAATTCCACCCGATGCCGAGGCGTGGTGCCACGTCGAATGCCTGGTCGAATTCGGGCAGCAGTTCGCTCTACCAGCGCAGCGCATTCTGGAAGTCGCCACCGATAGAGAAAAAGATCAGGCCGCCGACTTAATTATTCTGGGGGTACGTCCGACGCATCGCGCGGTGAGCGCGGTTACCCATTTGGCCCACACTACGGCTCAACACATCGTAGCGCATGCTACGTGTCCGGTACTTACCGTTCGCGGTTAACAATGCCGGGGGATGTTTTCTCCGCAACGCTTCATTTGATGGCAGAGTTCATCTCTGGGGAGTTGAAGAGAATACAGAACGATTAATCGTAGCCTCTGCCATCCGAATTTCCGGGTTAAATCATACCGTTAATATGCCTTGACACGTATATGCCAGTTGGAGTATACGAAGAGAGTGGAATCCGTATTCGAAATCATTGCGGAGCCGAACCGCCGCGCGATCTTGAGCCTCCTGGTCTCGTCCCAACAGTCGGTGGGAGAGATCGAGCGTCGGCTTCATATGCCGCAGCCGACCGTGTCCAAGCACTTGCGTGTGCTGCGCGAGGCCGGTTTCGTGGAATCCACAGTGGACGCACAGCGCCGTCTCTACCGGCTGAAGCCTGAACCATTTCGAGAGGTGGATGCCTGGCTGGCCCAGTTTCGCCGCTTCTGGTCCACTCACGTGGATGCTCTCGAACGCTACCTCGACCGCATGGGGCGCTCAACGCCAACGAAATCAACACCAACGAAAAAGAAAACAACTGAGAAACCGACGCGGCCTAAACCGCGAGCGTGATAAAGGAGAAACGAAATGAAAATCAAAGTGACCAGCGTATACGTGGATGACCAGAGCAAAGCCCTGCGCTTCTATACGGAGGTGCTGGGCTTTGCCAAGAAGACCGACTTCAGTCAAGGCCCATATCGTTGGCTGACCGTGGCCTCGCCCGAGGAGCCTGATGGCACCGAGCTGCAGTTGGCTCTGAACAACAACCCTGTGGCGAAAACGTATCAGCAGGCGATCTTTCAACAGCAGCAGCCCGCAGCCAATTTTTTTACCGACGACGTAAAGGGCGACTATGAGCGCATCAAGGCTCGCGGCGCCGAATTCACCATGCCGCCCACCGACGTGACCGGGTCGACCATTGCCATGTTGAATGACACCTGCGGCAACCTCATTCAACTCACGCAGTTGAAACGCTGGTAAAGCAATACTTAAGGAGGAAGAAGGTGAACGATCGCGCGCAGTACACACCGGGGCCCGCCAGCGGTGCGCGGATACAAAAGGACCGGGTACAAAACGGCCGGGGGCAAGAAGAAGAAAAGTGGACGCTGGTTCTCGTCCGCGAACTGCGTCACCCGCGGGAAAAAGTCTGGCAGGCGATAACCGACCCGGCGCATCTGCGCGAGTGGGCTCCCTTTGATGCCGATGGGAGCCTGGATACGGCTGGGACCACGGTGAAGCTCACAACGGTGGGAGCGCCCACGCCGCGCATTACCGAAACAACCGTGACGCGAGCCGACGCTCCCGAACTGCTTGAGTACAAGTGGGGTGACTTCGATATGCGGTGGGAACTCGAAGCCTTGGGTGACGGCACGCGACTCACATTGTGGACTAACATCGGTCACCGCTTCATCGCAATGGGCGCTGCCGGTTGGCACATTTGTTTCGACGTTCTGGATCACCTGCTCAGCGGAACGCCGATTGGACGCCTCGTTGGCCCTGACGCCATCAAGTTCGGCGGCTGGCAGCGGTTGCATGCGGAGTACGCCAGGCAATTCGGTATTGAATCGCCCAACTGGCCGCCGAATCCAGCGCAAAAGTCATGAATCGAGGAGGATCACAACATGATCAGCAGTGCCACCCAACGTTCGATCTTTCGCTGGATTCACATCATCTGTGGCATTCCGGTACTCGGTTACATTTATGATTCGCCTTCCGATACTCACAACTACGCTCACAGCGTCCGGTATGGCTTTCTTCCTGTACTGCTGCTTTCAGGGCTTTGGATGTGGAAGGGCCATGTCGTTCGCCGGCTTATTTCGAGGAGACCGGCGTAAGTAAGACAATGGCGCCAGCCGGTGGGGACGCGGTTCAAGGAGTTACTAACTTAATATCCCTACCCCCACCCCCCTCCCCCTCTATCTTTAGGGATCATCGAGTTAGCACGAAATTGCCCGCAAAATCCGTGCTCTAAAGGGCTTAGGGGCTAAAATTCGTGAAACAGAGGACTTACGACCTAATTCTTCGCCCTGGGATCGCCTCTGTCGTTCTCGCTCGATTTACTGCTGTTGCATGGGCAAGCATGAACGAATCGAAAGTTGAACGCAAGGTCAGACGTCACAAGGCGGCTGCGTTTTTTTTGAGGTTGATGTCGCGTCCAAAAATAATAGGGAGCGTTTGGTATTGCCCCCAAATCTCGGTCCGCGAATTTCTCTTGACGATTCGGAACGCATCGGGATCTTTCTGGAACCGGCGAGTTGTGAGACGATCTCCGTTTGAAGTATTAGAAACGCAGGTCTGGAGAATTTATGGCAAGGGACATCATTCGAACGGCCAACGCCCCGTCTCCGCCGGCGACATACAGCCAGGCGGTACGGGCGGCGGGTCTTGTGTTCGTCTCAGGCACGGGGCCGCACGACCCGGTGACCGGGAAGATTGTTGGGGATACGATTCAAGAGCAGACCAGACAATGCCTGGTGAATGTCTCTGCCATCCTCAAGGCCGCAGGCTCTTCCCTGGAACGGGTGGTGAGCGCCACTGTCATCCTTCTTGAGGAAACAGACTTCGCCGGAATGAATGAAGAGTGGATTAAATGGTTTCCGGTGAATCCTCCGGCGCGGCAAGGCGCAAAGTTACCTGTCCGACTCCCCGGCATGAGAGTGTCTATCGCGGCCATCGCCGAGGGCTAGGGGGCCTGGCTGATTTGTGCGAGGTCAAAGCAGTTTGAAAAAGTATTTCCTCAGCGGCTAAAGCCGCAGTTAAAACATGGCAATTATCGCAGCGGTAAACCGCTGCGCCACTCAAAGGCTGCGCGACCCAAAGGCCAGACGTCTGTGATGGCGAATGAATAAGGTTTCGAGGTTCGTGGTGCCCACTCGTCGAAATGCGCGACGAGTGGGGCAGCCTCTTCGGTGGTAGCGCACGGGTGAGCGGGGTGCTACTTGCAATCGATCTTGTTGTCCTGTGCGGCGACGATCTGCCACTTACCGTTGCGCTTTAACCAGGTATCGGTCCAGACCTGGCACTGCTTTGCGTCCGGATGCGTTTTGTCTTTACCGATGGCGTGCTCGCTGCCGTAGATGATGGCCACGTCTTCGTCCGAGGAGAGAGAGAAGAAGCGCACCATGGCATCGTCGAGTGCGCAGCCGTGCGCCGAGTGTGGACCTTTTTCGTCGCGTAGCTCATCCTCTTTGTTGTAGCGCTCGCCGCGCGTGCTGGTGCCCTGGAAATCGTCGGCCAAGAGCTCGGAGACGACTCCATTATTTGTGCAAACGCCTTCGGCCCACTTGCGCTCCATGTCGATCATGAACTTCGCGGTTTTGTCGTCGGGCGAGGCCCAATGGCTTTGCTGCGCATCAGCCGCGATCATAAGGGCTACGACACAGATCGGGTACAGAATTGAATGACGCATCGTCCCTCCATCAGCTAAGTCACTATACAGGGGCGACCTTTTTATGAGATCTGCGTGGGCCATTTCGACTGAGGGTGCCGCTTCTTGTGGGGAGTGCTAAGGCCCTTATGCTAACGTGACTATCTGCCCGGCAACGGGAATAAGATTCGAGGATAGGTCGATGTTACGCGGACTAGGCCTTGGAATTTTGTATTTCATTGCAATCGTTTACCTCTTTTCGATTGTGTTGCCTGGTCTTTACTGTGTCCGGCATGGGTGCAGGGGACCGGCTGAACTCGATGCCTTCATGCCTGCCTTCGGCCTTACTCCGTTTGGCGCAATCGCTACTGCCTTCTCATTCCACAACGCCATGCAACAGATCAGAAAAAGATCATCATGGTCTTGGCTTTTCTGGCCTCTTGCAATTATTTTCGCGATCGTCCTGCTCTGTGTAATTGCTCTTATCGCAATCTTCATTTACTACACTGTGCGTCATCGTTAAGGACTGACTTCATTCCGTCTTCTCTGCAGAACTCGCTGCATTGCCGGTGTTGGCAGCCTTGCAGGAGCAAATACACCCCGGTATAGTCCCTGCATGCGCTCAATCTGGCCGATCCTTTGTCTGATTTTTCTGGCGTTGTGCGGGGTGGTCTATGCCGGCTGTCGATCCTGGGGGAAGATGAGTGCTGTCAAACGCATTATGGGTGCGTTGCTGTTGTCACCGCATTTTCTGCTTGTCGTTTGTATTGTCGTGTCATTGCTATGCGGCCATCCTGCGCAAGGATCGCGTTGCTTCAACACACAGTTTGTATGCGGCGTTCTCGTCGTATTCTTTCTGCCGCTTCCAGCTTTGGCAGGCACATTAACGGCGCTTATCATATTCATACGCTCGTGAATGCAGCTTCGATCGCTAAATCTAGACTA
The DNA here is from genome assembly GCA_049684755.1 of Candidatus Sulfotelmatobacter sp. Taxonomy (GTDB): domain Bacteria; phylum Acidobacteriota; class Terriglobia; order Terriglobales; family Acidobacteriaceae; genus Sulfotelmatobacter. Next base: position 36,900 of record JBAVGI010000126.1, on the reverse strand, counting down.
GGCCAACCGGCCCGCCATCGTTCCTTGCGAGTTACGCGGAGCAGAGCTAAATTAAGTGCGAGAGTTGGAGGTGTATATGAAAAAGTCCGTCCCGGTGGAATCTGCCTCTGCATTCACCTCTGCTTCTGCGTTCATCGACGAGAAGATCAAGCGGCTATCTTCCGAACCCGGCGGGGGCGAGTGGCGCGGGAAAATGCTCGCGAAGGTGCGCGGAATCATACACGAGGCGGACCCTGACATCATCGAAGAGAGGAAGTGGGTCAAGCCGACATCGCCGGGGACCCCCGTCTTTTCTCACGGCGGCATCGTGTGCACGGGAGAGACGCACAAGAACGTCGTCAAGATGACATTTGCCAAGGGAGCTGCATTGCCGGACCCTTCAGGTCTATTCAACTCCAGCCTTGAGGGAAATGTCAGGCGCGCCATCGACATCCACGAAGGCGACAAGATCGATGAAGCGGCGCTGAGGGAACTCATCCGCGCTGCAGTGGCGGTCAATCTCAAGGGCCAGAGCGCGAAGAAGATGAAGAACAAACCAAAGACCAAGCCGAACCCTCGGCGAGCCATCAGCAAACGGGCCCACTAGCTTCATCGCAGGTCCCGGCCATATCTCCTCCGCGCGTGCTGGATCGTTCTCGGGAGGGTATTTTCGTTTAGCCAAGGCGAGATCAAGCCGCGTGGGCGTGCCGGCGCCGCTCGCCGGTGCGTTTGCCCGGCGCTCTCGGTCCAGGAGTTAATATCTTCTCGATTTCTTCCCGCAGCCACCGGTTTGCGGCATCATTCTCCACACTCTCATGCCAGTACAAATGGGCTTCCAAACGAGGCGCGTGAAGCGGGAAAAGATGCATCTGGTTCATCAGGCCCTTGTTTTCCAAACGCAGGTTCAGCAGTTGCGCGTGCCGTTCGGGCAAAGTAAGCAGCATGTCCGTCCTACTCACCACCACGCAGGCCGCGAAGGTGTGTTGGCTGCGAAGAAATACCTGCCGGCGAAGGCCGCGGCGGCTGAGTTCGACATCGATCAAGCTGGGACCTTGGCGTCGGGAGGAAACCTGAATGTGGCGTTGCTTCAAATAGGTATTCAGATCGAGTTTGCCTGCGATTGCTGGATGCTCGCGCCTTGCCATAACCACGTAGGGTTCGTTCAAGAGCCACTTCTGCCGAATGCGATCACTTGTAGTCATTGGAATTTCAATAGCCAGATCGAGCGAACCGCTTGCCAGTTCAGTCTCGAGGTCTCGCCGCTTGACCCGCGATGTGGTAATCGACATCCCTGGAGCAGCATGGGCGAGGCGCCCCAGCAAAGGCGGAAGAATCAGAGTCTCGAGATATTCCCATAAAGACAGATGAAAGTTCCTTCGTGCGTGTTCTGGGTCGAAACGGTGACTCTGGCCGAGGTTCATTTCGAGAATTTGCAGTGCTTGCCGCACTTCCTCGATCATGTTTCGGGTGAACGGCGTCGGCATCATATGCGCCCCCCGGCGGACGAAAAGCGGGTCATGGAGAAGGTCGCGTAGTCTCTTCAGGGCATGGCTGATGGCGGGCTGGGTGAGGTTCAGTTGTTGGCCGGCGCGAGTGATGTTGCCCTCGCGATAAATGGCTTCCAACACGACAAATAGGTTCAGGTCGACCTGGCTCAAATGCACGTCGCATATATTACAAGATTCACAAGATTCATTAGGAGAATTCTGTAGTCGTCGGTACTCTAGAATGCCTGCGGGGTGAGCGCCGCCGAATGGATTTTTCTGTCTCACCGAAAGCCAAAACCTACGTTCAGCGCCTCTCGGCGTTTATGCAGGAACATGTCTTGCCGGCAGAGTCTGAGTATGCTGCGCAATTGCAGAGCTTCACGGACTGGCGCAACTGGAAACAGCCTGCTGTTATGGAGCGTCTGAAGGCCAAGGCGCGGGCTGCCGGGCTGTGGAACCTGTTTCTTCCCGACCGCGAGTATGGTGCCGGTCTCAGCAACGTGGAATATGCTCCCCTGGCGGAAATCACCGGACACGCTTCGATCGCACCGGAGGTATTCAACTGCAATGCTCCTGACACGGGCAACATGGAAGTGCTCGTGAAATATGGATCGGAGGAGCAAAAGCAGCGTTGGCTCAAGCCGCTGCTGGAGGGTGAGATTCGTTCCGCGTTTTGCATGACGGAACCAGAAGTAGCTTCCTCAGATGCCACGAACATGCAAGCCACGGCGGAGATTCACGGAGACCATGTCGTCCTCAACGGCCGTAAATGGTGGAGTTCCGGAATTGGCCATCCTCATTGCCGGCTGCTCATTTTCATGGGCTTGACCAATCGCTCGGCCTCCAGATACGAACGGCATTCGATGGTTTTGGTGCCGATCGAGACCCCTGGAGTTAAGGTCGAGCGCATGGTGCCGGTGTTCGGATCGTATGACCCGCCCTTCGGCCACGGCGAGGTCGCGTTCACAAATGTCCATTTGCCGGTCGACTACATCATTGCCGGCCCGGGTCGCGGTTTCGAGATCGCGCAGGGCCGGCTGGGTCCCGGCCGCATCCATCACTGCATGCGCACGCTGGGAGCGGCCGAACGTGCGCTTGAGCTATTATGCCGGCGCTCGCTGCATCGTGTAGCTTTCGGCAGGCCGCTGGCTGAATTGGGTGGCAACGCCGATATCATAGCCGACGCGCGAATTATGCTGGAGCAAGCGCGCCTTCTGACTCTCAAGGCCGCCTGGATGCTCGACGAATTTGGAACCAAAGGCGCGCGCAGCGAAATTTCGCAGATCAAAGTTGCAGTTCCTAACATTGCCTTGAAGATCATCGATAATGCGATTCAGATGCACGGAGGAGCAGGCTTTTCTGACGATTTTCCGCTCGCTGAGATGTTTGCCACGATTCGCACCCTGCGTATCGCCGACGGGCCTGACGAAGTGCATCGAGCATTGATTGCCAGGCTGGAATTGAAGAAGTACAAACCTCGGAGCGCCGGCCAGGCCTGAGCGCCGGCGCTGTGGTGGCAGATCGGCTGACTAAGAGATCAGACTAAAATGAGAGTCGCACTCCGAGTTGGACCTGCCGCATTGGAAAAGCTGAAGTGAAGGCCAGCGGTGTGCTGGAAGTAGCGGCAGCACCATCCGCGAGGGCCGTACCGGGGCGAATCCCATGGACGTTGAAAAAAGTATTACCCTGCCCAAACCAGGGGGCGGACGTGGGAAGGGCGAAAAGCGGGTTCACCTCGTTGTTTACACTGGCAAAATTTGTCCGGTTCGCGATGTTAAATCCTTCCGCGGTGAACTGCAGGTTGGCCTTGTCGCCGAGATTGTGTGCCCAACTCAAACGCATGTCGAAATCAAAGTAATCCGGGCCAAGACCCGTGTCGCGCGGAGCTCCGATAGGGCGTTCATTGGTGACATGGTTGTCGCCGTTGACCTCACCTCCCGCCAGCAAGTTGAAAGGATGTCCGCTATGGGCCGAGAAAATTGGAGACAGCTGGAATCCTGATAGCACGCTCCTTTTCCAGGGACTGTCGAACACCCCTGCGACCACTACTTTATGCCGCTGATCAAACTCAGAAATGGCGCGATCCAGGTTGAGGTTCGTCGGATCTTGCGGCCCGTAGTCGGAGTTGAAATCGGTCGACGTGTCAAAGCCTTTGCTATAGGTGTAATTCCCGAAGATCGTGAAGTGGTCACTGAAGCGCTTCTTGACTTCAACAATTCCGCCTTCGTAGAGAGCGTATGCCTCCGAACTATATTGGTTGTTCTGCACCACAAAGGGATTTACAAAGCATTCGGTGACCAGAGTGGCCAGGTTGTTACACGGTAGACCCTCCGGGCTTCCCAGTATTGGGTCGCCACCCCCAGCGGTCGTGTTCCAGTTGCGATAGGAAACCGTCGAGCCGTCGGCCAGAGGTACCGTCGTAAACGGCGCCGGCAGTAGATTAGTATCAAGTGCAACCGGGAGCCTCTGAGTGTGGGTATAAATTCCGCTCACAGAAATCGAAAGCCCATTTCCAATCTGCCGTTCAATTGCAAAGGAAGCCTGTTGCGCTATCGGGGGGCGATAGCCCGGCTGGTTCACGAAGAGTACCTGCCCAGGAGTGGCTGGACCGGCATTCGCAACCGTGAGGCCAGACTGTGATCCAAACGGGCCAGCGACGGCAGCCGGGGTGATGCAGGCACTGTTTCCTGGGGCCGGCGTCGTGCACTGGATCAGCCCCTCGGCAAAGAGTGTTTGGAAAATTGTTGCCGACCCCGCGATGTTCACAGTACTCCCATTGGAAAACCCGCCGAAGCCATCTGCGTAAATGGAAATTTCCCGATTGCAAGGGCTGTTACCGTTTCCAGGGGCGATGAACCCGCAAATCGTGTTCAGGTTCGCGACCTGGCCGTTTCCCGGCGTGTTCTCGACCGCAGATTTGTTCTTGTTCAGAGCCCCCAGGCTCAAGTCGACATCGGGAATCTGCGCGTCCACGGGTCCGTAGAAGATTCCGTATCCGCCGCGGACGACCGTTTTGTGGTCTTTGAATGGATCCCAGGCGAACGAAACCCGCGGGGCAAAATCTTTCTTATAGGTGGTCAAAGGCGCGAACTGAGTATCCAGTTCATAACGGAGTCCATAGTTCAGAGTAAAGCCTGGCGTCACCTGCCAAGAGTCCTGCCCGTAGAACCCTGACAACGGCCGCGCGTAGTAGCCGTATGTCGGATTTCCGAAACCTTGCTGGTAAATCTCAGGCAGCCCCAAGGAGGCCGCTTGCAACGAGGTGATACTGGTTGGGAGTTGTGGACTGAGGGCAAATCCCGGAAGCGATCCGAAAACGAAGCGGCCGGGGAAGAATGTGTGCGACTCGGTGTGATTGCCGCGCAGCACTTCGTCAGCTCCAACCTTAAGGGTGTGACGGCCACGGGTCACCGTGAAGTTGTCGGCAAACTCATAGCGGCGCAGGATAGTGAGGTTCGGCAGGAAAATGTTTGTTCCCAGATTGTTGATGAAACCAGGGATTTGCAATCCGACTTGTGCCGGTTCGTTAGGAATGACATTGAAACTGTTGTAATCCCACTGCATCCGGGCTTCGTTTTGCGTGAATGTACTGAACTGGCGATACCAGGCAGCCTGCAAATCGCTGTCATAGTTGTGGATTGAACTTCCTGCCGAGTAAGCGGTTAACGATTGGACATCCGGTGATTCCTCAAGATCGTGTCCATAATGGTACGTTACAGAGATTTCGTTGTTGGTATTAATGCGATGATCAAGCCGCCCAGACGCCAGATACTCGCGAGTGTCGTAGGGAAAAAGCCCGCCCTGGGTTTCAAACTGATTCTCCAGGAAGCCATTTAAAGCGGCTTGACCCGCCGTGACAAATGGGTTCGCGCCTGGATTCGGGTTCACTGTCAAAATGCTCTGGAGAGCGAACGCGCAGAGATTGGACGGCAGAGTCACCCCGGCCAGGCACGTCACTGGAGCCGTCGAAGCGGCAAGCTTTCCTATGATTGCGTCCTGTGCTGCCGTCGGACGGAAAATATTGGTGTTGGTCAGGATCGGAACTGCGTTCTGCGCATCCTGCCGTAAGCCCTCGAAAGCGAAAAAAATAAAAGTCTTGTCCTTCCTTATCGGGAAGCCTACATTTGCGCCGAATTGCTGGCGGCTTAAAGAATCCTTGATCGGTGAACCTACGGAATCAGGGTTGGCAGGATTGAAAGTCTGACCGGGCAGCAATGCCTGGCTGTAGGCGAAGGGATCGCGGGCATCCATCGCAGCATTACGGAAAAAACCAAACACCGAGCCATGTACTTTGTTGCCGCCGGATTTGGTCACGATGTTGATGGAAGCTCCGGTCGCTGCCCCAAGATCCGCGGCGTAGTTGCTGCGATTAATTTGAAATTCCTGCACCGCGTCCTGGCTCACGGTAAGGCGTACACCGCCGGCATCGTCACCAGTTTCGCCGCCATCGACGGTGATGTCGTTCCCTCTGCCGTTGCTGCCGTAAAAAGAGAGCCCGCTCTGCGGTGTTTGCTTGACTCTGAAGTCCTGATCCCCTGCCAGGCGAGTGGCATCAGACACACCGGGCGCGAGTAACGTAAACGTAAGATAATCGCGGCGATCAATCGGCAGATCAGTAATGTACTGTTGGGTGATTGTGTCCGCCTGGCTCCCGCGTTCAGTTTCCACCACAGGTGGCAGATCGGTGACCTCGACCACCGTTGCCACTTTTGACGGACTCAGTTTGAAGTCCGAGATGACTGTTTGTCCGACAGCAACGGCTACGTTCTTTCTAATCTCGGTTGCGAAACCCGGCATTTCGCCACTGACGTTGTAAGTGGCCGGCGAAAGGCCAGCCACGCGGTACCGTCCAGTGCTGTTCGTTTCGACAGTGCGCTTCAGGCCGGTCTGCGTGTCGACCACATTAACCGTGGATTTAACCAAGACACCGCCAGCAGAATCGGTCACGGTTCCCGTAATCTCTCCGGACGTACCCACGCCTTGCGCGTGAGCCATCGCGGTTGCCAGTGCGAAACACACAATCACGTGCGCGACCAGCTTAGTCATAGCATCTCCAGTCCAGAAATACTGCCGGGTTTTCTGTTTTGTTTTGAGCCTGGCTCAATGAGAACGAACAAAGAACTCTCCACGCTCCTGATGCTTCGGGGCGGCGAATCCTCATGATGGGCGCGAGCGTATCTGTCTTCGTGAAATTCATCAAATGAATTGTTTTGATAGTGATATATGCCTGCGGAGAATGTTGGCTGGAGACCGGGAAAACGAGCTTAAGGCGTTATCGCAGAATTGGGCTCGTGGCGCCTCTGCCACACAAGAAATTCGACTATCGCCTTGTTGGCCAATTGGGTCTGGTCGGTAAGAAACAAGTGACTCGCCTGATCGAGTAAGACCAGTCGTGCGCCGGGAATATTGTCCGCGATCAGCCGGCCATTTCCGGGAGGGACCAAGGCATCCTTCTTCCCGTGAATCACAAGTGTCGGTGCGGTGATCTTCGCAATTCGGCTGTAACCCTCCCAGGCGAGGATTGCCTGCAATTGAGCGGTGTAGCCTTCGATTGACGGAAAGCAAGTCCGACGCAAACCGAGATCTTCCTCGATTTTTTCTCTCGGCGTCGCCGCGTCATAGATATAGGGAAGGATGGCTTCTCGTGCTTGCTCCAGAGCCATGCTGCGGACCATCAGAATGTCAGCCACCTTGCGGTCCGCGCGCACCGCCGAAGGTCCACCTGCAGAAGTGCAACCCAGAATTAGAGAACGAGTCCTCGCAGGATACTGCAATGCGAATTCTTGCGCGACCATGCCTCCCATTGAGATTCCGAAAACATGGGCGCTGGAAATGCCTGCCGCATCCAGAACCGCGGCTGCGTCCGACGCCATCGTGGAAATTGAATACGGCCCGGGAGGAACGTCGCTCAATCCCACGCCTCGATTGTCGAACGCCACCGTCCGGAACTGTTGCGACAACACGGAACGCGTGCGATGCCACAAAGCCGAGGGATAGCCGAGACCCATAATCAACAGAACTGGCTCACCTTGCCCTTGTTCATCCCAATAAATCTTTGCCCCTTGGTTCTCGACGAATGACATGAGAAATGTTTGGCAGCCCTAGCTTAACTTCAGCATCAGCTTTCCCAGGTTTTCACCCGTGAAAAGTTTGAGCAGAGTTTCCGGAAAGGCGGCGAGTCCTTCCACAATATGCTCGCGCGACTTCAGTTTGCCTTCCGCCATCCAACCAGCCATTTCCGCTCCAGCTTGCGCGAAGCGGTCCATATAGTCCATCACCAGCATGCCCTTCATGGAGGCGCGATTCGTTAGCAGTGACATGTAATTGCGAGGCCCGGCGGCCGGGCCGGTATTGTTGTATTGAGAGATCGCCCCGCAGATAACAATGCGTGCGCCGCGTCCGAGTTGTGATAGCGCCGCTTCAAGAATCGTGCCACCCACGTTGTCGAAATAAACGTTAATGCCCTTCGGGCAGTGCTTCCGAAGGGACTCCTTAACGTCCTCCGATTTGTAATCGATGGCTGCGTCGAAACCCAGTTCACGCACGATATAACCGCACTTATCAGCTCCTCCTGCAATGCCGACGGCGCGGCAGTTCTTTATTTTTGCGATCTGCCCCACCACCGAGCCAACAGCACCCGCCGCCGCCGAGACTACAACGGTGTCTCCCGGGTTCGGCTGTCCGGTGTCGAGAAGTCCGAAATATGCGGTCATGCCGGTCATGCCAAGCACGCTAAGGTGCTTGGGTAACGGAGCGATTTTCGGGTCGATTTTCCTCACTCCCTTACCGTCTGTCAGCACATACTCCTGTACGCTGAACGCGCCGGAAACGTGATCGCCAGGCGCAAAGGAAGGGTTACGCGATGCGGTCACGACCCCGACTGCCAGCGCGCGCATCACTTCTCCGATCTGAACCGGGGGAACATACGAACGCACGTCGTTGATCCAACCGCGCATCGCCGGATCGAGCGAGATATATAGCACTTGAACCAGCAGTTCGCCTTCTTTAGGCTCGTGAACCGATTCTTCGACGAAATTCCAGTCGGTTCGCTTCGGCATCCCTACCGGCCTTGCCGCGAGCAAGAACTTGTGATTGGTGAGCGCCATGCGGTCTCCCTGTGTGCAATTTGTTTGCAATCTGCGGTTCAGACTGTATAGCGCTCGGTCGCCAGCAGCCGCTGCGCAATCTGGCGCCGCAGTTCGATTGAATTCACCGGATCATGCGCAGCATACGTGCGCAAGCGTGAAAGGTTGCGCCGTAGTTCCCCGCCCTCAGCACACGCGCTCAGAACCGTCGTCGCGCACTGCTCGATCTTGGTTATGGCATCGCGGAGGTACACAGCGCAGGCGTCCGCGGCATTTGCCCCGCCACCAGACGCCGCCAGTTTACGGCTGCGCAGCGAGCTCGACTCCACGGCAAACACTTCCATGATGATGTCAGAAATGTTCATGACGATTTCCTGCTGTTGTTCGAGCTTCGCGCCGTGCTTCTCGTGTGCGGCGCCAATCGTCAGCAGGGCAATCTTTTTTGCATTGTGGACAAAGCTGAGTTCGGCGTCGCCCGCAATCTCGGCGCGCTTCGGTTCAGCATCGTGGGCGACCGCACGTGCGGCATCGAGCAGAGGTAGCATTCCCCGAGCCGCACGTTTCAACGGCATACCGGTGATCACTAGCCGGTTAATCTCGCTGGTTCCCTCAAACAGTCGGTTGATGCGGGAATCGCGATAGGCGCGCTCTACCATATAGTCCTGATGGTATCCGTAGCCGCCGTGGATTTGGACTCCCTCGTCGACCACGTAATCGAGCATCTCGCTGGCGTAGACCTTAATCATCGAGCACTCCGCGGCAAATTCCTCGATCGCCTTCAACTCTTGCGAGCCGTCCGCAGATTCTGGAGATGCGGCGCGCATTTGATTCTCAATCAGTCCCGCCACACGCCAGGTCATCGACTCCGCGACAAAAATCCGGATCGCCATCTCTGCCAGCTTGTGTTGGATCGCACCAAATTCGGCAATCGGCGAGCCGAATGCTTTGCGCTGCTTGGCATACTTCAGGCACACCGCCAAAACGTTTTTCGCGGCGCCGACGCCTGCAGGGCCGAGTTTTAGCCGTCCAATGTTCAGGATGTTGAAAGCGATTACATGCCCGCGGCCGATCTCGCCCAACACGTTTTCAACCGGCACTGGAACGTTGTCGAAATACACCGCTGTAGTGGAACTGCCCGTGATGCCCATCTTGTGCTCTTCCGCGCCACTGGTTACGCCGGGAAAATTTCGCTCCACCAAAAACGCAGTAAACTTCTCTCCGCCGACCTTGGCGAAGACCGTGAATAAGTCAGCCCCGCCCCCATTGGTGATCCACATCTTCTGGCCGTTTAAGATGTAGTGCTTTCCATCGGGCGCGAGGTCGGCGCGCGTCCGTGCGGCCAGAGCATCGGACCCCGCCAGTGGCTCGGTCAGCGCATAAGCAGCCAGCATCTCGACTTTCGCCAACTTCGGCAAATACTTTCGCTTTTGCTCCGGCGTTCCGAAGTAGACGACGGGCATGGTGCCAATTCCAGTGTGAGCCGAGTGCCATCCGGCATAAGAACCATCTCGTCCCAGGCGTTCAGCCGTGACCATCAAAGAGGGCAGATCCATCGCCATGCCGCCATACTCCTCAGGAATGGCCATGGCAGTCAGGCCGAGCTCCACTGATTTGCGCAGTACAGCCATGGCCACCCCCGGCTTTTTCTCGCGGATGGCGGGAAGATTCGGTTCGACTTCGTTGGTCCAGAATTCTTCCACCATTTTGCCGATAGCGAGGTGTTCCTCGCTAAGGTCTTCGGGAGTAAAAATGTCTTGCGGTTCCGAGTCTTCGATCAGGAACGCCGTTCCTCTCATCGTCTTGCGCGGGATGTCTGTTAATGTCGTCATGAGAAGCTCCTATGCCGCCGTTTGAGATTGAGAATCTAATTTCTTTGAAACAGTTCGAAGGACGCGAATTCGATCCGACAGACTGGTTTGTTGTCACCCAGGACCGTATCCAGAAATTTGCCGATGCCACCGAGGATCGCCAGTGGATTCACCTGGATCCGCAACGCGCTCAGCGCGAATCGCCTTTCGGGACCACCATTGCACATGGTTTTCTCACACTTTCGCTGATTAGTTATTTCTTGAAGCAGACAGTCCAGATTCGCTCGGGCGTCGCAATGAGCGTCAACTACGGGCTTAATAAGGTGCGATTTCCTGCACCGGTTCGCGCGGGTGCTTCGATTAGGGCTCGGGTCACTCTGCTCTCGGCGAAGGAGTTGGCTGAATTTACCGACGCAGCCTTTTTGATCCTTGTTGAGAATCATTCCGGCGCCAAACCTTGCTGCGTCGCCGAGTGGTTGGTGCGGTATTATCCGCGGTGAAGATTCCTTCATATAGCCCTGCTTTCGGCACAGTTCCATGAAGCGCGCAGTAACGTTCGGATTCTCTTGGGTAGAGTGACGAAGCGCTCGTCCTGCGTTAATCCCTGGGCGTAGCGGTAATAAATCTGCTGCAGGATGACAGCGACTTTGAAACGCGCGAATGTCAGGTAGAAGGTCATATCGGGGGAATCGATGCCCATTGCAGCGATGTAGCGTTCGATTAACTGCGTCCGGCTGAGTGTCCCCGGCAAAGTGGTTGGTGCAGAGCGAGTCTCCTGGAGTTCTTCAGGATCTTCAGGATCACACCAATACGCCAAGGCTGTTCCCAGGTCGGTGAATGGATTCCCCAGCGTGCACATCTCCCAGTCCAGAACTCCGACGATCTTTGTGATATCCGCCGGATCGAGGACGAGATTGTCGTATTTGTAATCGTTGTGGATCAGAGCCGTCTGTTGACTTGCCGGCATTCGTTCGATCAGCCATGCGGAAATGCGTTCGACATCGGGAAAATCATGAGTTTTTGAATTGTGATAACGCTCAATCCATCCCCGGACCTGGCGTTCGACATAGCCCTCAGGTTTGCCCAGATCAGCCAGGCCGATTGCCGAGTAATCAACGCGGTGTAGTCGCGCGAGGTTGTCGATAAACGCCTCGCTCAACTCCCGCGCTATTTTCGGCGGAAAGGGCATGCCCGGTGGAGGATCGCGACGAATGATGACTCCGCGAATCCGTTCCATCAGATAAAACGGAGCATTAAGAATCGACGGATCGTCGCAATAGAGGATCACTCTCGGAGCCGCAGGATAGCAATCATGCAGCCTTGACAGCACGCGGTACTCGCGAGCCATGTCATGCGCCGACGGTACTTTGCTTCCAAAAGGCGGACGCCGCAGCACAAATTCCCGGCCTCCAAGGTGCAACAGGTAGGTTAAATTCGAGTGCCCGCTCGGAAACTGTTCGACCACGATGGGTTTATTCCGGCCGAAGTGCTCAAATAAAAACGGCTGCAGCCGCTCAAGGTTGAGTTCCTCGCCTACCCTTGCAGTTATCGCTTGATCACAAACTCCATTCATCGCCGTCTGCATCAGCCACCAATAAGTCAGCAATACGCTCGACAAGATACGGAGGCGCCCTGAACGCAAGCAGGCTCTTCGAACTCGCTAAGCGGCCAAGGCCCGCTGCTTATCCAACTCGCCAAAGGTTCTTCCCGATTCCGCCAGGCGCTGCAACAGGGGAGCTGGCTCCCAGAGTTCGCCATGCTGCTGGTGGAATTCGCAAATGCGCTGGTAAACCTTGTGCAGCCCCACGGTGTCGGCATGCCACATCGGGCCGCCGCGATACGCGGGAAATCCATAACCGTTGATGTAAATAATGTCGATATCAACGGCTCGCAATGCGAATCCCTCTTCCAGAATTCGCGCTCCTTCATTCACCAGCGCATAAATGCAGCGATCGACAATCTCCTCCGTCGAGATTTGCCGCTGTGGGATCCCCGCGTCTGCGCTCCACTTCCGCACGACAGCGGCAACCTCCGGGTCGGCGCTCGCACGCCGATTCTCGTCATACCGATACCACCCCTTCATCGTCTTCTGGCCATAGCGCCCCTGTTCGCACAGACGATCTTCCGCAAAAGGCTGACGGATTCCGGGCTTTTCCAGATGCCGATACTCCTTGCGAATACGCCAGCCAACGTCGAGACCCGCCAGATCACCGGTTGCCAGCGGACCCATGGCGCTGCCAAAATCCACTAACGCTTTATCCACGGCTCCTGCGTCCGCTCCTTCTTCCACAAGAAACTGTGCTTCCCGCCGATATGGGGCAAACATGCGGTTGCCGACAAAGCCGCGGCAGTTTCCCACCAGCACGCCGATTTTTCCCAGCTTCTTCGAGAGCTGCATGCATGTGGCAATCAGTTCTTTGCTCGACTTCTTTCCGCGCACGATTTCCAGCAGACGCATCACATTGGCTGGACTGAAGAAGTGCGTTCCGATCACCGCTTCCGCCCGTGATGTGGCCTCGGCGATTTCATCGATATTGAGGGTCGAGGTGTTGCTGGCCAGGATTGCCCCGGGCTTGCAGACGCGGTCCAATTCCGCAAACACACTTTTCTTCAGCGCCATGCCTTCAAAGACCGCCTCCACCACCATGTCTGCATCCGCGAATCCATCGTATGTGAGGACTGGCCTGATCAACTGCAACCGCTCGTCCACGAATTGCTGTGTGAAACGACCACGTTGCACAGAACCCGCGTAATTCTTCCTTATCTTCTCCATGCCCGCGTCGAGCGCTGTCTGATCGACGTCTTTCAGCAGCACGGGAATGCCTGCGTTGGCAAAAACCATCGCAATGCCCCCGCCCATGGTTCCAGAGCCGACAACTGCGGCGCAGTTCACAGGCAGCAGTGGCGTCTCTTTGGGAATATCGGGAATCTTTGCGACCTCTCGCTCTCCGAAGAAAACGTGGATGAGCGCTTTCGATTGGTCGGAGAAGAGGCATTCGGTGAACAATTTCTGTTCAGCTTGGCAGCCCTCGTCGAATGACATTCCGGTCGCAGCTTCTACCGCGTCAATCGCCGCCAACGGAGCTTTCATCCCCCCTTGTTTCTTGCGAGCGGCATGGCGCGCGGCCGCGAAAATTGCGGCGTTCTCGGTGGCGGCTCCCCCCTTTACCTTTCGTTCCCGAGTCCTGGGAACGGGCTTGTCGGCGATCCCGCGCGCGAAAGCCACGGCTCCCGAAAGAAGGTCTCCGTCGATCAAGCGATCGATCAGTCCCAGGGCGGCAGCCTCGCGGGCAGAAACCGGCTTACCCTCGGCACACATCTCCACCGCTTTCGCAACGCCCACAAGCCGTGGCAGACGCTGCGTTCCCGCGGCTCCAGGAATAATTCCGAGCCTCACTTCCGGCTGGCCAACTTGCGCCGTGGGTGATGCGACGCGATAATGGCCGGCCATTGCCAGTTCCAATCCCCCGCCAAACGCCGTCCCATGAATCGCGATCACCACCGGCTTTGTGCTGTCTTCGATATGAAGCAGAAACGGCAGCATAGTTCTACGCGGAGCAGCGCCGGAGGTCATTTTGCCAAACTCCTTGATGTCGGCACCGGCGATGAAAGTATGGCCAGCTCCGATAATGACCGCAGCTTTGATTGCCGGATCGGCATTCATTTCATCAATCGCCGCTTCGATCGCCTGTGGAACGCCAGGACTGAGAGCGTTGACCGGCGGATTATCGATGGTGACCACCGCGACATCGTCATCTTTAGCCACTCTTACAAGATTGTTCATAGGTGCTTTCGCAAAATTAACTTCCCGAATTTCGTTCCTGTCCGATGAGGGAGGAGGAATTCATTCGATATTTCTTTCGCAACTCTCTTTTCAAAACTTTGCCCGTCGCGGTCCTGGGCAGGCTGTCGCAGAACTCAATCGCCTGCGGACACTTGTAGTGAGCCAGCCGCGCACGACAGAACTCGATCAAGTCTGTTCCAGTTGGCTTGCGGCCCGGCTTCGCCACCACCACCGCTATCGGAACCTCCCCCCATTTTTCATTGACCACCGGAATCACGGCAGCTTCGTAAACGTCAGGATGCGCCGTCAGCACTTTTTCAACTTCGAGCGACGAAATGTTTTCCCCGCCGCTCACGATAATGTCCTTCTTGCGATCGAGAATCCGGATATATCCGCTCTCCGCAACCACCGCCATATCGCCGGTGTGAAACCATCCGCCGCGCATGGCCTCGGCGGTGGCTTCCGGCTGTTGCCAGTAACCCGCCATCACGCCATCACTGCGGGCAATGATTTCTCCCATGGTCACCCCGTCATGGGGCACTTCCTCGTCCCGCGCGTCGACCACGCGAAGCTCATGGCCCGGATAGGCATAGCCGGTCATGGCTTGCATCGAGTAGCGCTCCTCCGGGGTGCACACCATGCCGGGTTTCAGTTCAGCGGTGGATAATGAAGGCGAACATTCCGTCAGGCCGTAGCCAGAGAAGCATTTGAATCCCAACGTCGTTTCGACTTCGCGAATTAAAGTCGGAGAAGATGCCGCGCCACCGATCACTGACCACTGCACACTGCTGAGGTTGTACTTGGAGCGCGCCGGGCAGTTCACCAGCGCGGTAGCCATAATCGGCACCAGGCTGAGAGCACTGACCCGCTCGCGCTCGACTAAACGGAATACTTCCTCGGGCACGAAGCGCGGAAGCATCACGTGCGTTCCGCCAACCGACGTGATCGTATGAGCCGCTCCCCAACCATTGGCATGAAACAAAGGGATGGTGTGCATCAGCACATCCTCATAACGGGTGTGGTGATACAGCGCGAGATTCATGGCATGCAGGTAAACATTGCGATGCGTGAGCATCACGCCTTTCGGGCTGGCACTGGTTCCACTGGTGTAAAAAATCTCGGCTACGGAATTTTCGTCAAACCTCATTAGTTCTTCGCGGAAGGGCTCGGCCGAGGCTAATGCCTGCTCGTAAGTTCGATCGGAAAGCCAGGCAGCCTGCGGCCTTCCATCGAGTTGATAGAGCAAGCGCACGGTTTGAAGATCGCGTCGAAACGAATCCACCAGACCGACGAATTCCTGCTCCAAGAACAGCACTGCGGCACCGGCATGGTTCAAAATGTAGACAAGCTCTGGAGCGGCGAGCCGGATATTGAGTGGAAGCAAAATGCCGCCCGCTTCAACAACTCCGTAGTAGGCTTCGAGCAGCCGATGGCAATTCAAGCTGAGAAATGCCACGCGCTCCCCGGGCTTCACTCCGGCACTGTGCAGCGCACCCGCCAAACGGCCCACACGATCAGCAAATTCCGCGTAGGTAAAACGCTTTTCCTGGCACACGACCGCTGTCTTATGAGGGAACTGCTGCTCCGAGTAGCGGAGGAAGCGCACTGGAGTCAGCGGAACATTCATGATTTTGTTCTTACCAGACCGACTGGCCTCCGTCGACAACCAGCACATGCCCTGTTACATAGGCCGAAGCTTGCGACGCCAGAAAAACTGCAGCGCCTTTCAAATCATCATCGCCACCAAAACGGTTCAGAGGAATTTTCGTCAGGAGCGATTCTTTACGGTGCTCGATGACCCACTCCGACATATGGGTTGGAAACCATCCTGGGGCGATCGCGTTGACTTGAACGTTGTGAGAAGCCCACTTGCACGCCAGATCCTTGGTGAAAGCGATCACGCCGCCTTTGCTTGCGTGGTACCCGATGGCTTGTAGCCCGGCCGACGATCCGCCAAACCCTGCCACAGACGCCATGTTGATGATCTTGCCTGATCTTTGTGCGAGCATGGCCCTGCCTGCTGCCTGGCAAAACAGGAATGTACCCGTCAGGTTGGTGGAGAGGACCTTGTTCCATTGCTCGAGCGTCATGTCTTCAACCGGAGCGGCCCATGACACTCCGGCGCTGTTAATCACAATGTCGATGCGGCCGAACTTCTCAAGAGTGGTATTAACCACACCTCGAATCGCATCCGGGTCTCTGACATCGCATTCCAGTGCAAGAGCCTGCATACCCTGGGCGCGCAGTTCTTCCGCCGTCTGTTCGCAACGTGCTTTCTTGCGAGCACAGAGCACGAGTTTCGCTCCCATATCTGCCAGACCCTCGGCCATTTGCCGCCCGAGCCCGATCGAACCGCCCGATACAATGGCCACCCGTCCGGTCAGATCGAAGAGCTGTTTGACATTCACCGAGTGGGCCTTTCTGAGGGAATCTCCACAGGAAGTGATAGTTAATAACATATTACAGTTACTAACGTCAATCAGCTTCATGCCAAGCTGTGGAACGGCGGCAGCGCATTCGCGGCAGCGCAAGTAAAGACGATTAATCCCGCATCCGCAACACTGCGCGTCCGCGGATTTCGCCACGGCTCAGCTGCACTAGGACATCACTGACGTCGGCGAGCCGGCGCGCAGACACTTCGCAGTGCAGGGTCCCGGCTGCTCCCATCGCCAACACCTCGCGGAGATCTTCCCGCGTGCCCACGGCGGAAGCTCTGATCTGGATCTCGGAAGCAGCCATAAGAATCGGCGGAAAGGAAATCTCCTGCGCGGGCAACCCGACTACAAGCAGCGTGCCGCTCGGTCGCACACAATAGAACGCCATGTCATAAGCGGACTTGGCCCCCGAGGTGACTATCGCAATGTGCACCCCGCCAGATTTCCGCAACTCTTTAATTACCTCGCTCGTAGTTGCATTCAGAGTACGAACAGCGCCCAATGATTCCGCAAGCGCGAGTTTTTCCTCGGCAACATCGATCGCGACCACCTCTGCGCCCGCCGCCCGCCCGATCTGGATAGCAAGGTGACCGAGTCCCCCCACTCCAAAGACTGCGACGCGCTGCCCGGCTCGCACTTTGGCCTGCTTCAGGGCGCGATGTACAGTAACTCCCGCGCAAAGCAGCGGCGCTGCTTGTTCGGAAGGAAGCGTGTCGGGAATCCTGACCACGTGGCTCGCGGGAGCCTTAGCAAATTCCGCATATCCTCCGTCTACCATCACACCGGTGATGCGCTGCCGCACGCACAAATTCTCATTGCCTTCCCGGCAAAATTCGCACCGGCCGCATGTCCAGTGCAACCATGGCACTCCAACCCGATCCCCGACCTGCACACTATGGACCGCCGACCCTCGCCCCACCACCTGGCCTACGATCTCATGCCCCAGAATCAGCGGTTTCTTTACAATGCCCGCGAATTGCTTCCAGTCGCCGTCGGCCACGTGGAGATCGGAATGGCAAACACCGCAAACCTCCACTTCGATCAGAACCTCGTCGTCGCCCGGTTCCGGTCGAGGCACCTCCTCGAGCGCTAACGGTGTCTTGAATGCGTGCAAAACAGCGGCCTTCATGGTGCTCGCCTGCTCTTTGGAGACGTAGATCGAAAAAAATTACGGTCGGATGCCGCGCAGGAAAAACTCCACGGCGCTTCGGACACGGTCCGTGAGCTTGTGCGGACCGGTCAGATCGACCGCCCATTGCCTCACGACCGTGTTGTAGAGCCCTTCCATGAACTCGGCCAAATGCACAACGGGAAATGCGCGCGTCACATCTCGCCGCTTCTGGCCTTGCGTCAGAATCTCGCGCAGCAAGCCAGCGGCAGACTCCTCATGGCCTCTCAGTTCTGCGGATCGCACCGGATCCATTGCCCCCGACAACACCACTGCCTGCCAAAGCTTTCTGTCGTCTTCCACCTCCCGTGCCATGGTCACGTAGAGCCGGTGCAGACGCTCACCCGTGCTCGCTTTGCTCGAAAGTTCCGAACGTAGTCGATCGCAGATACAGGCATACCCGCGCTCTCCCACCACGCGTAGAACCGCGTCCTTGCTGGGGAAATATCGGAAGAAGGTGGGCTGGCTGATCTCCAGCACTTGCACGATATCGTCGATTCGGGTTTGCTCGTATCCGTGCTTGCGAAACAATCTGATGCTGGTGTCGATAATCTGCTGGCGCAAGCGCGCTTTTTTCCGCTGCCGCAGCCCCACCTCCTGCTGCTCTTCTACGGCTTCTATCCCCTTGCAGGTCACGACTGCACCAGCCATTGGCAATCTTCCCTCCACGCATCACACTGGTCGTACATTGTGATAGCAACTATAACAAAATAGCCACTAACGTCAATTGTGATGTGAGTGGTCGTAAACTTGGTTCGGATCTGCGCCGCGTCTCCAATCCACAATTCAAACTGCAACTCCACCAGCAGCTTTTCAAACCACCGCGCCTGTCCACTGGCTTCCATCCCACGCGCACCTTTATTTCCTGGGCCGCGAGATCGCCGTATAACTCCTTCGCTTCTTCGCTTCTTCGCGTGCAGCCGCCGCCGCTCTTGCACTTCTCCAGTTTCGGCTCAAGGTCCGGGCAGCCTTCGCATTCCGTTCACTTTACTATCCGTGAGATGATGCTGGGTGCCCTACCAGGCACGCGATCCAGCCTCGGCATTCTTCCTTCCGTATGAGGACATCACGCATTTTCTTCGGCGCTTCCGCAATTCTCTTCGGCGTTATCGCGCTTCTATGGCACGACCCCGAAACCTGGCAAACCCTTCACCAGCTCTTCAAACTTCCTCTCGGCGTCGTCATCGCAGTCGGCCTCATGAGCCTACAGATCGGCGGCGGCCTGGGCATCCTGATCCCGCGCGCCGCCCGCCCGTCCGCGGTCATCCTTTGCTTTGTCTATATCTGCTTCTTGCTCGCCTGCGTTCCTGCCATCATCGCGGCGCCCGCCACCTATGGCTCCTACCCGAACTTCTTCGAACAGCTTTCCATACTCTGCGGAGCGCTCGCTCTTTATGCTGCGACCTCCGCCAATGCCGCACCGAGGCGCACGCTCGGCAAGATCGTGCGGCTCGGATTCGGCGTCTCCGCAATCTCTTTCACGCTCACTCAAATCTTTTATTTTCGTTTCACCGTCGCTGCGGTTCCGCGCTGGATTCCGCCCAGCCAGAGATTCTGGGCGATCCTCACTACCGTGGCCTTCGCGCTCGCGGCGCTCCCCATTCTCATCAATCGCCACGCACGGCTTGCTCTACGCCTGATGGCGCTCATGACGGCACTCTTCGGTGCCTTAGTTTGGGTCCCGCTCCTCGTCGCCCATCCAAAGTCCCATTCGAACTGGTCCGAATTCGGCCTTACTCTTCTGATCACCGGCGCCGCCTGGCTGGTCGCCGACCTCAATTCATTCTGATTCACGCCCCGCTCACCCTTCCAAAATCCCGCAGAGGGTGCTTCCGAATTGCCCCTGTGCATCACGAGGGAGCAATTCGCCATCCTCGCGTAGGTCGTGAAACAAGCAACAAGCCGCATTACTTCACCACAACTTGCCCCGTCATCTTCGGATGGATGGTGCAGTAGTAGGAATACGTTCCAGCCTTGGTAAACGTGTAGGAAAACTTTTCGTCAGTGTCCATCACCTTGGACTTGAACACACCGTCTGTGCTAACCGAGGTATGAGGAATATCGTCACGGTTTGTCCAAGTCACTGTGGCTCCGACGGGTACCGTAATCATTTGTGGGCCAAAGCTGAAATTATCAATCTTCACATCCGCGTTTGTTGCAGAGGGCGGGTCAGCCGCTGTCGCGGTTGGTGATCCTGCTGACAGCAGTACCACCGCGATTATCACCGCCGATATAAAGCCTGCAACCCATACGTTTTTCGCCAACATTGTTCTACTTCCTTTCTGTGTTTGATGTTCTAGCTCGAGTTTTTTCTTGGCCCCGGATCCTTAGCCGTCAAACCGAGCGTTGCAAATCAACCATCCGCGCCCGGTCCTTCAAGCTTAGGAATTTGAGGCGCCGAGCGGCGAATCGATAACCGCCAGGCTCCGACCGCTGACCAGATAATTCACATCAGTGATACCCAGCACCTGTTGCAACTGGTCGGCCGGCACCTTCATCGGTCCGGCCGACGCAGCTGTTCCCGGTGCCGGTTGGGGGAAGGCCGTCGACATCGCGGTGTGGAACGAAACCTTACCTTCTACCTTCTGCATGATCTGGTGAATATGGCCGTTCAACACCGTCACGGAGCCGAAACGCTTTACATAAGACAAAGCTTGTTCGCTGTCGTCTGTTCCCCATCCCCAGTCCGGATAGATGGTCCACAGCGGAATGTGTGCGAAGAGCACAATCGGAGTGCTGGCCGAGCGGCCATGGAGATCGTCTTCAAGCCACTCCAGTTGTTCGTGACCCAGCGATCCCATTCCTCCGGCTTTCAGGTTGGCGACATTTACTAAGCCGACGAAGTGCACGCCCTTGTGGTCGAAGCTGTACCATCCAGTGCCCTTTGTGCCTTTGCCATATCGCTCGAGAAACTGCTGGCCGTTGTCGGAGAGCATGTCGTGCTCGCCCGGCACAAAATAGATCTGCTTCGCGGAGGCCCCTTTTAATACCTGATCAAGAGTGTCGAACTCGCGGGGCTTCGAGAGTTGACTCAGATCACCGGTATGAATGATGAAGTCCGGTTTCTTTGGCATGGCGTTGATCTTGTTGATCGCCGTCTGCAGCGTAGCGGTAACATCCGGATTGGCTGGCTTGTTAAAACCGATGTGGCTGTCGCTGATCTGCACGAAGGTGAAGTCCGCGCCTTTGCCGGCGTCCTTCCCATAGGTTTTCGCGAATGCCCGCGACACCGGAATACCACCGCTCATAGTCCAGACCAAGCCGGTACCGGCCCATGCCATGCACTTCAGGAATCCGCGACGGTCGACGCCATCGTTGTTGAGGTCTTGTAAGTTCTTATCGATAAGGTCTTGCTTCTTGTCGGGCATTTGTCCTCCGTGGTTTGTGCCGTTCTGAGTCGATAACCGGCGAGAGCTGTTTTTATTCCTGGGCAAATCGAGGAGTGAATCAGAGAAGTCTCTGCACTTCTCTCTAACCCGGAAGATTTACACCGCTGAGAAAGCCGCCCAGATGCGCGGTCAGCGCCACGGAGGTTACGGCTAATACTTCGAGACCTAGACGGTAGTTTGGTAAGACTACTGTCCCACGGCGCGCACGGAAATGTACCCACCACACCAGCCAGATCATCACCGTCGACACACCCGCCAGAATGAGGTGCAGCAAAAGGATGCCCTTGAGCTTCTGTCCCTCGAGTTGAAACTGCCAGGCAAGTAATCCAGACGCGAGAACAGGAACAGTTGATGTCGCCGCCAGAAGCAGGTTGTAGTACGTCGCGTCCGCTAAGCTGCGGCGCTTGCCCCATTGTGCGACGAAGTCGAATGCCACAGCCGCAATAAAGAGTGCGATCGGAAAATGAATAAGAACAACGTGCTGTGCGTGCTTCGCCAGAATTGCCGTTTTAGGATCAAAAGGATTTACCATTGCCGTCCCTTCTTACAGTTGTGCGAAAGCGCAACGAGGACACGGGTCCTCACCGCCGATTGCTCGTGCGATTTCTAAGCCTCCATGTTTGGCGACGGACCTGGGCTGATGGCCCACCGATACCAGCGACATAAGGATAAGAAGTACCGAACCTGCTGAATTGAACTTAACGATCAGCCTCCCTCTGAAAATGAATCTCAGGGTAGATAACGGGTTCTCTGGTCTTTTATTCCGCTTCGAGCAGAGAATTGTGGAATGGTGCTCAGGTACTGACTCCCAACAGAAAGTGATTTTTGGAGGGAATAAACCGATGAGTTCTGTGTTCTTACTATGTGAACGTGTCAGGAACGGAGTTTCAACTCGAAACGTTCGAAGAACTGGCCATGCCGCTTTTCGATCAGCTCTATAATTTTGCCCAGTGGATGACGCACAATCGCGAAGAGGCCGAAGACCTGGTTCAGGAAACCTACGCCAAAGCTTTGAAGGGCTTCCCGTCCTTTCGGATAGGAACTAATTTCCGCGCATGGATGTACCGCATCTTGCGTAACACGTTTTTAACCTCACGTACCGGGTTGAAGGCGACCATGACTGTACCGCTCAATCTCGATGAGGACGGAGTTGAAATGTCAGTTCAGCACGATACGCCGGAGACGGTTCTACTTGAGCGGCTAAATCGTGCGCAGCTCCAGACCGCGATCGATGAGCTGCCGGTCTATTTCCGCGAGATCCTGCTGCTTTGTGAAGTGGAAGGGATGTCGTATCAGGAGATTTCCGAAACTCTTTCGGTTCCAATAGGCACAGTAATGTCGCGTTTATCGCGGGCGAGGCGGAGCTTACGCAACCGTCTTCGCCCGTAGCGATCAACCGGAGCCACATCAGCCAAAGGGGACGAACTATGGTTTGTGAGTACTGGAAAGAAAAACTCGACATTTATCTGGACGCTGAGGTTCCAGCGGAAGAAATGAGAACATTCGATGCTCACGTCCGCAGTTGTTCGTCTTGCGCGGGAGATGCTCTGACGCGCGTACAAATGAAGCGGGCGATTCAGATCGCTGGAAAGCGTTACGCGCCCGGTGCTGAGTTCCGAAGACGCATCCAGCGCAAGATTGCGCCTGGAGCAAAGCGCAGCTTTGCTCTGGGATGGATGCCAGTTGCTGTGGCGGCTGCCATCCTCGCAATCGGGATGCTAACGTCGGCCTATCTGGGAGCTCGATCCGTCCGGGGTCGAATGTTCAGCGAGATCGCTGACCTTCACGTGGCGACGCTGGCCAGCTCGACTCCGGTCGACGTGATTTCCACTGACAGGCATACGGTAAAGCCCTGGTTCCAGGGAAAAATTCCCTTCTCGTTCAATTTGCCGGACCTCCAGAACTCCGAGTTCTCCCTGCTGGGTGGCCGCATGACCTATCTTGATCAGTCGCCGGGAGCGCATCTTATTTACGACGTGCGGAAGCACCATATCTCAGTGTTCGTGTTTCAGGAGCGGTCACTGAAATTGACCTCCAGTTTGGGCGAGAATTCTCCTTCGCCACAACAACTGTCGTTCAACATGGAAACGTGGACTCAGGGAGGCCTTCGCTATTTCGTGATCGGCGATGCGGGCGTGGCGGACATTGCCACTCTCGCAAAGATGTTTAAAGCCGCGTCATAGATTTGAACCCCGTAGTTCTAACGCCCGGTGAGATTCTTCGGACGTTGCAGCCCTTAAGGCAAGAATTTGCAGCCCACGCCGTGCACTGTGAGAAAGTGTGACGGGTTGCCATAAGCTTTTCCTCTTTCTGGGGGACATGGCCGTTTCTCTTCAACCGATCGGATGCGTCACCACAGAGTCTGGAGCGCTAAGGAGTGAATTGCGGACCGCCCTCCGGGCTCTGGCCAGACGCGACATCACGGTTCCTATGGGAATCGACAGAATCTCCGCAATCTCTCGATAGGACATCTCTTCCACGTCACAGAGAATGAGCGCTTCCCGGAGGTGCACTGGTAGATCGATGATTGCGCGTTGCATCTGTTTAGAATTAATGAGATTCACTAGAATTGTTTCGGGAGTTCTCGTATCAACCGCCAGTTCAGATCCGTCCTCTTCCCAGTCGATGGCATCGGTCATGCGGCGCTCGAGTTTGGAGCGGGAACTGAGAAACGTGTTTTTCAGGATTCGAAACATCCATGCCCTAAAATTTGAGCCGAGCTGGAACGATTCGAAGCTGCGCAGAGCCTTCAGATAAGTCTCTTGTACAAGGTCCTCAGCATCGTTCGAGTTCTGCACCAGCCAGCCCGCGAAGTTGTAAAGAGTATCGAACAGCGGCACGGCCAGTTCTTCGAACGCAGCGGGCCGTTCATCGCCTTGGGAGGGCAAGCTCTTGAATGGGATTATCTCTTGCAGTCCCGAACCAATACTGTTCATTGGCCTTCTCCTGAAATGCTGTGACTGAGTTCAAGGAACGGGTGCTACGCCCTTGGGTGACAATCTGACGCGCAAGTCGCCTTGCGTCAATTGACTGCGAATTTTCTTCGCATATCCCGTTTCTCGCGTGCTAAGTAATTGTTGGCTAACGAATTAGTTCCGCATCGATCCTGGGCGCCTGAGTGCTTGCGCGAAGTGCTAGACTTCCTTGCTGAAGCCCAACGCTCCCATGGAATCCTCGCGGCACACTTCGGTCGTGCGATTCGGAACCTATGAGGTTTCTCTTCAGGCGGGCGAAGTACGGAAGGCTGGTTTGAGAATCAAGGTGCAACAGCAGCCGCTGAAACTGCTGGAAATATTGCTGGAGCGTCCGGGAGAAGTCGTAACCAGGGATGAGTTGCGTAGCCGAGTCTGGACCGATGAGAGTTTTGGTGATTTCGATCAGGCCGTTAATATCGCGATTGCAAAGCTACGGAGCGCACTGGGGGACTCGGCTGAGAACCCGCGATTTATCGAAACTCTTCCCAAACGCGGCTATCGCTTTATTGCGGAAGTGTCGGTTGTCAATGACAACACCCACAAAAGAGGGCCGGAATCTGCGGCGTCTCCTTCGCCGACGACAGGATCTGTGAGTAAGGTCCAAGATCGTGGGCTGGCCATACCTCGAACCGGGTTAAAGCGTGGGATGTGGCCAGCACTTTTGGCAATTCCCGCCTCGGCGCTGGTCTTGAGCTTGGCGCTTCTCTCCGTCTGGGTGTTTCGTTCCCGCGTTCGGCCGCCCACGGGCATCCGGTCCCTGGCGGTGCTTCCGCTGGACAACCTCTCTGGTGACGCTTCCCAGAATTATTTCGCTGACGGCATGACGGATGAGCTAATTACTGACCTCGCGCAGATCAGCGCTCTGCGAGTAATCTCCCGTACCTCGGTCATGACATATAAAGGAGCGCGCAAACCCCTGCCGCAGATCGCTCGCGAGCTCAGCGTGGATGCCGTGGTTGAGGGCACCGTCCTCCGCTCAGGCGACCAGGTCCGCATCACGGCCCAATTGATCGAGGCTTCTACGGATAAGCACCTATGGTCACAGAGTTATGAGGGTGATTTGCGGGATACTTTGGCCCTCCAGAACAGGGTGGCAAGTGCCATTGCAAATCAAATCCGAATCAGTTTGACTCCGCAGGAGAAAGCCGCGCTGAAGGACGCAAGAGTTGTTAAACCCGAGGCTTACGAATCCTATCTTAAAGGCCGCTACTTCTGGAATAAACGGACGAGGGATGGTTTGAAGGTCGCATTGGCTTATTTCAATGAAGCCATCGAAGAAGACCCGAGGTATGCTCAAGCTTACTCGGGCTTAGCGGACACTTACGCCTTATTGGGAGATTGGCAGTATGCAGTGATGACTCCCAAGGAGGCGTTTCCCAAAGCTAAAGCGGCGGCGATCAAAGCTCTGGAATTGGACAACGCCCTTGGGGAAGCCCACAATTCGCTCGCATTCGTGTTGGACGGTTTCGCGTGGGATTTTGACTCCGCTGGCAAGGAATTCCGGAGAGCCATAGAGCTGAATCCGGGCTACGCCACTGCTCACCACTGGTATGCCTGGCATTTGAGTTTGTTAGGCCGCTATGACGAAGCAATCATGGAAATGAGAAAAGCGCAGACTCTGGATCCGCTATCTCTCATCATCAACGCCGACCTGGCTGAGATCCTTGTGCTTGCGTACGCTTATGACGAATCGATAAGACAGAGCCGCAAAACGATCGAAATGGATCCCAATTTCTTTCTAGCGCATAATCAACTCGCTCAGGCATACCTGCAAAAACACATGTACGAGGAGGCGGTCGCAGAACTGAAAGAAGCAATCCAGCTTTCTGGTGGCAGCCCGACGTGCGTAGCCAATCTTGCACGCGCCTATATCGCATCGGGCAAGCGGAGTGAAGCCGTAAAACTATTGAGCGATCTGAAGAAGCGCTCAAGCCCAAGTTATTCGAATGCTGCTGAGATTGCTATGATCTATGCATCTCTCGGAGATACGGATCAAGCCATGAATTGGGTCGAACAAGGGTACGAAGAGCGATTTAACCCCGGCGTCCTGCTGCGGCCGGGCTTCGATCCTCTCCGGTCGGATTCGCGCTTCCAAAACCTTGTGCACCGCATTGGCTTACCCCAGTGAGAGATCAATCGAATATGTTTGTGCGCAGGCGGCAGGTTGGACTAGAAAAGGAGGTCCGCATGGTGTACGCCGACACAGGATTCCGTGGGTCGTCCGCTCTTCTCATTCTGCTCGCATGCCTCGCATGGTCAAGCACGCTTTCCCCCGCCCAGGGAACTAGTCGGGAAACTGACTCAACAACGGGCGAAGCGGGTCTCGCCGCCTGGCAGCAGGTCTATTCCGTGCTGACAACTCCTCGCTGCATCAATTGCCACACCGCCACGAACTATCCGGAGCAAGGCGACGACCGGCACCGTCATCTGTTCAACGTCGTGCGCGGGCCGGGAGGTAAAGGCGTGCCGGGCCTGAACTGCGCTACCTGTCATCAGTCCGCCAACGCGGATAGCACCGGTGTTCCGGGAGCAAACAACTGGCACCTGGCGCCTCTTTCCATGAAGTGGCAAGATACCAAAGACAACATCCTTTCGAGCGCAATGGTTTGCCGGTCTCTTACCGATCGCTCCCAGAATGGCAGCCTGGACGGCCCCGGCATCGTGCGCCACCATGAGCAGGAGCCATTGGTGCTGTGGGCGTTCCAGCCGGGACGCCGCCGCGACGGCACTGCGCGATCTCTTCCACCACTCACCCACGAACAATTCGTTGCCGCCACGCGGACGTGGGTCGATGCTGGAATGCCTTGTCCACAAAACCATTGAGCTCGGAGGCTCTTATGCAAACTTACAAGCTGACGGTAAACGGACAAACGAGAGAGTTCGCCGCTGACCCGGGTACACCGCTGCTTTGGGTGCTGCGCGAAGATCTGAAGATGACCGGCACAAAATACGGTTGCGGCATCTCGGCATGTGGGGCATGCACCGTGCACCTCGCGGGAGTCGCGACCCGCTCGTGCGTGGTTCCCATTTCGTTGGTTGGCGACCGGCCCGTCGTGACCATTGAGGGCATCGGAGAAGATCGCGTCGGCCGCGCCGTTCAGGACGCATGGGTGGCCGAGGATGTGGTGCAGTGCGGCTACTGCCAAAGCGGGCAGATCATGAGCGCCGTGGCGTTGCTCAAGAGCCGCAGGAAACCAACTGACGCGGATATCGAAGAATCGATGGGCGGAAACATTTGCCGCTGCGGCACGTATGTGCGCATCCGCAAAGCGATCAAGGCTGCGGCACAGCAGTTGGCGTAAAGGAGAACACCATGTCTGCGACCACCTTGTTGAGTTCGGAATCGGGTTTCAGCCGCCGCAGTTTCTTGCGCGTGTCGGCGACGGCCGCCGGCGGCTTGATCGTTGCTCTTTACTTCGATTTCCCGGTACACGCTCAGGCTCCGCAAGCCAAGGCGTATCCTCCAGACGCCTTTGTTCACATTCAGCCAGACGGCAAGATTGTGATTCAGGTGAATCGCCTCGAGTTCGGCCAGGGAGTTCAGACCTCGCTACCGATGCTCCTGGCCGATGAGATGGATGCCGATTGGGCGCATGTCGTAGCCGATCTCGCCCCGGCCGCCGATGTCTATAAGGATCCCGTGTTCGGGATTCAGATGGTGGGCGGCTCAGGATCGATCGCGCATTCTTTTCAGCAGTACCGCGAACTGGGAGCGAAAACTCGCGCCATGCTTGTTGCCGCTGCCGCGCAGCAATGGAAGGTATCGGCGTCGCAATGTCGAACTGAAGCTAGTGTTGTTTATGGCCCCGGCGGCCGCTCTGCCACATACGGCGAGCTCGCCGATGCCGCGGCCCACGTGCCTGTACCGGAAAATGTTCCGCTTAAGAAAGCATCCGAGTTCAAGCTCATTGGCCGGGGCACGCGGCGTCTTGACGGTCGTCCAAAATGCGATGGCTCCATGAAGTTTGGCCTCGACCTCGATCTGCCGGGAATGAAGGTTGCAGTTGTAGCGCACCCTCCCATCTTCGGAGGAACAGCCAAATCGATTGATGACAAGGCAGCTCGCGCTGTTCCCGGTGTGATGGATGTGTTCGAAATCCCTACGATCAGCAAGGGAACCGCGGTGGTTGTTGTGGCCAACAAGTTCTGGACCGCCAAGCAGGCGCGCGATCGGCTTTCCATCGATTGGGATTTCTCTCAAATCGAGCCCGCCGACACTGAGCAACTGCGGACAAAATATAAAGAGCTAGCAGCCACTCCCGGGAATGTTGCCATGACTCGCGGCGACCTCAGCGCGCTCGATGGCATTAGCGCCGCCAACCAGTTTAAGGCGGAGTACGAATTTCCTTACCTCGCTCACAGCCCGATGGAGCCGTTGAACACTACCATCCGCTTTGATGGCGATCGCGCTGAGGTTTGGGCTGGTTCTCAATTTCAAACCGTCGATCAAATCGCCATCGCCCAAACTCTGGGACTCAAGCCGGAACAGGTTACCTTTCACACCGAGATGGCCGGCGGCGGATTCGGGAGAAGAGCTACGCCAGATTCTCATGTGCAGCGCGAGGCGGCCACCATCGCCAAACGTTGCAAAGGCATTCCTGTAAAACTCATCTGGACCCGCGAAGACGACGTGCAGGGCGGCTACTATCGTCCCATGTTCGCGCACCGCGTCGAGATTGGGACCGGAGCGGACGGCATGCCTTTGGCATGGAAACATGTTGTCGTAGGACAATCTATTGTGGCGGGAACGCCGTTTGCGTCCGTCCTCATAAAAAACGGCGTCGATGAAACTGCAGTCGAAGGCGTCGTCGACAATCCTTACGAGATCCCGAACTTCTTGGTCACGGCCCATCATCCTACGCCCAACGTTCCGGTACTGTGGTGGCGTTCTGTCGGGCACACCCATACTGCCTTCGTGATGGAAACGCTGGTCGATGAGCTCGCGACTCGCGCTGGAGCGGACCCGATCGCCTATCGCCGGAAGCTGCTGAAACCGGATGAGAAAAAAATGCGTGGAGTCCTCGATCTGATGGACGAGAAAAGCGCTTCGTGGCGGAATCACCTGCCGGAAGGCCACGCCGCCGGAGTCGCGTGTCACGAGGCGTTCGGGACAAACGTCGCCTGTGCCGTAGATGTGTCGATCGAGAACAGGCGGCCGAAAATCCACCGGGTAACGGTCGCGCTCGACTGCGGTACGGCGGTGAATCCGCTGACTATTGAGAGCCAGTTTCAGGCAGGTCTCAGCTTCGGCGTATCGCAGTTGATGGCCAAAGGCGCGATAACTTTCAAGAGCGGCTATGCGCAGCAGAACAACTTTGACGGCTACACCCCACCATACATGATCGATGCACCGGTCGAAGTCGACGTTCACATCGTTCCCAGCACGGAAAAACCCTCGGGATGCGGCGAACCACCGGTGCCGGTCATTTCCCCCGCCGTGGTGAATGCATTGTTTCGCCTGACCGGCAAGCGATACCGTAGCCTTCCGTTGCTGAGTATCTGACCCGAGCAAGTAGATTTGGATGTATCGTCACCGAGTTGGTCGTGGCCAGATGACGCCGGGCTGACGGACAATTCGGAACGTATCAGGGTTGGAGATCGGTACTGATAAGCTGATAAGCGCGCTTCTGTCCCATATTCGCAAGGAAGGCTCTATCGTGCCACAACCGGAATCGCTGGCCAGCGCCCGCAAAAGGGATGGGTGATCGCGGCAAGCGAGGCCGGTAGCGGAATTCTCGTCCCGCTAATCATGTTAGCGATCGCAGTCCGGCGACGGCTCCTCAATTTGCGGTGGAGTTCCATGAGCGCACAATCGCCAAGTTACTCATCGAGGAGATTAGTAACGGGAAGTCGCTAGGCTGGAGACAAAATCCTGGATGCTTGGGCGTTTCTCAGTACCGATCCGGCGAAACTTCCTCCAAGCCGACTTCTTGCC
The DNA here is from genome assembly GCA_049684755.1 of Candidatus Sulfotelmatobacter sp. Lineage (GTDB taxonomy): Bacteria > Acidobacteriota > Terriglobia > Terriglobales > Acidobacteriaceae > Sulfotelmatobacter. Next base: position 6,855 of record JBAVGI010000126.1, on the reverse strand, counting down.
CGGAATAATCTTCGGTTAGTTGTCAATCGCATCTAACGCAGTCTTACGAAACTTCTTACGTTCCTGTTGCGGGAATTGCAGATTTCGAGGTTCGATCCAAAGCAGCGTAGGTCGATTGCAGCGGGAAAACAGCCGAGAAGGAAGACCCCTTGCCGAGACAGCTTTGAACGCCGATCGATCCGCGATGCTGTTGCACGATCCACTCGGCAATCGCGAGGCCAATGCCCGCACCGCCGAGCTCACGACTTCTGGCCCGGTCGACGCGGTAAAAACGTTCAAAGATTTTGCTCTGCTCCGACTCGGCAATTCCGACTCCTGAATCACGCACCGTGATGACGGCCTTATCGTTCCGTGTTTCCAGTTCCAGTTCGATCAGCCCGGGCGCCGGGGTGTATTTAACGGCATTGTCGAGCAGGATGGCCAGCAATCTTTGCACGGCGCAGCGGTCGGCTAATACCGGAAGTTCAAAAGCCGCAAATGCCTGTGCGAATCGCAGATTCCGGCTTTCCCCCAAGGGGCGCCACTCATTCGCGATTTCTGCTATCAATGCACGCAGGTCAATCAACGTCAAGTGCGCGAACTACCCGCCAACTTTTTAGCATCGGCACAGTATCTTGGATCGCGGGGAGTGCGGCTGTTCTCTCGTGGAGGTGTGAACTTCTGCGCGACACCTCCGCAAGGGACGGATGCGAGCGGCAACATCCTGTGCCCGCGCCCGCTTGACCAGTACTATCCGGGAGGAGACCCCTACGGTTCGGTCGATTACAAATCCGACATCGGATCGAGCACCTACAACGCTCTTCTTCTCAACCTCGACCGGCGGTTTACCAGTGGCTTGTCTCTCCAAGCGCACTATACGTGGTCTCATTCCATCAATGACGGATCCGTCGGCGGCGGCGAGTCGAATGGCCCGGAAAATGTAAATTGCCTTCCTTGCGACAAAGGGCCGAGCGTCTTCGATGTGCGTAACAATGTGACCGTGAATACGGTCTACGAGCTGCCGTTTGGGCCGGGGAAACCGTTCATGAACAGCCGAGGAGTACTTGGCACGATCTTCGGTGGCTGGGAGTTGGGCAGCATCGGCATCTGGCACACCGGCCATCCCCTCACCATCACGATGAATATCTCCCCCGACCAGTTGCCGGATGGGAACGATCAAACCACTCAGAGGCCCGACCTTGTTCCAGGAGTTCCCATATTTCTTCCGGGAGGCGTGCGCGATCACACGCTGCCCATCAATCCGGCAGCTTTTGCTCCGCCGCCGCTTGATCCCACGGGGGTTGCAGACGCGAACGGGAACTGCATCAATACCTGCGGCCTTGTCAGCCGTTTTGGCGGTGCTCCCAACGGTCTGATCCGGGCGCTGAACGTTTGGCAGATCGACCTGGCGTTGACCAAGGAAACCAAGCTGACCGAGCGCGTGGCCATGAAATTTGGCGTGCAGATATTTAACATCTTCAATCACGTTCAGTACGGCGATCCCAATCCGAACAACATCGCTTTCAACTACACGCAGGCAACGGATAATGCCGGAAACCCGAAACCCAACAGCTGGGTACTTCAACCAGCCGGCAGCCTAGGCTTGATCGACACGACGGTGAATTTCAACAACAACAACGACAACGCCGCTTCGCCGAATACTGGCACGGGTTTGCCCAGGCAGATTCAGTTCATGCTCCGCTTTGAGTTCTAGCTTGCTTTGGCGGATTGAATCATCGTGGGCATTTGGGTCTTCTTTGCTCGTGAACCGGGAAAAGCTCTGTACGCGGATGGTTCGCTGACCAATCTTCTCTAGAAAGAGACTGAGAGACACCATGACAAACGGTAATGCGTCCTTGTTAACAATCTGGCTGGCAGTTGCGGGCGTGGCTCTCTTGACCTCCATTCCTGCCGCGGACGCCGCTTCACCCTCGGAGAACTACAGCATCATTAAGAAGATTCCGATTGCCGGCCAGGGAAGCTGGGACTACCTCACCGTCGATGAAGGCGGACGCCGTCTTTACGTTTCCCACGGGACTCAGGTCGAAGTGCTCGATATCGATTCCGGGGCAATTGTCGGCAGAATCGAGAACACTCCCGGAGTGCATGGAATCGCCATTGCCCCCGAACTGGGGAGGGGGTTCGTAAGTAACGGCCAGGCTTCTACCGTCACAATCTTCGACTTGAAAACCCTGAAGAAGATTGAGGAGGTCCCGGTCGGCAAGAAACCGGACGCAATCATTTACGATCCCGCGACGTCACGCGTCTTTGCCTTCAATGGTGACAGCCACAGCGCCACCGCGATTCAGGCAGCGGATGGTAAAGTGGCAGGAACGGTCGATCTCGGCGGAGGTCCTGAATTTGCCGTGGCGGACGGATCAGGCTACGTCTACAATAATCTGGAAGACGCAAGCGTGGTGCTGAAGATCAATGCCCGCACGTTGAAAGTTGAGCAACGCTGGCCGACCGCTCCTTGCGCTTCGCCCTCCAGCATAGCAATGGACCGGCAGAACCGGCGTTTGTTCATTGGCTGCCGCAGCAAGGTGATGGCGGTCATGAATGCGGACAATGGCCGCGTGATCACGACTCTGCCGATTGGCGACCATGTCGATGCGACAGCCTTCGATCCTGAGTTCCACCTTATCTTCAATTCCAACGGCGAAGGCACGATTACGGCGATTCGCGAAGACGCCCCGGACAAGTACTCGGTTGTGGAAACGGTGAAGACGCTGCCCAAGGCGAAGACGATGGCACTCGATCCTAAAACGCATCAACTTCTCTTGTCGACGGCGGAGGCAGGACAGTTTGAAGTGCTGGTGGTGGGCCGCTGATGAAACCTTTGCAGAAACTAGCGATCATTTACGTGCCGATTATTATTTTGTTTCTCTCTTGCGGCTGTTCCCGTTCGCATTCGCAGTCTCAGCCGCAGACTGGGCCGGTGGAATTGCAACTGCAGGTGAACACATCCTTCCACTTCGTCGTATATGGAGACTCCCGCTTTCATGATCCCAAAGATACGGACGCGGCAAATCCCGCGACTCGGCAGGCGCTGGTGCAGGCCATTGCGCGAACGGATCCGGCGTTCATTTCTTTCGGCGGAGATATCGTCTACAACGGCTACGATAAGGACGACTGGAAAGTTTACGACACGGAAACCACGGTGTGGCGCGAGAAAAAGATTCCGGTCTATCCCGCGTTGGGCAACCACGATCTGCACGGCAGTGAGAAAGACGCGCTGGGCAACTACTTCGAACGCTTCCCGGAACTGAAGAACTGCGTCTACTATTCGGTCCGCGCGGCCAACATACTAATGCTGGTTCTGGACAGCGCCCTCGACGAAACTGCCGGCCCGCAAGGGCAATGGCTCACTGAGAAGTTAGATCATCTTCCCGGCGACGTGGACTTCGTTCTCATCGTTCTCCATCATCCTCCTTACACCAGTTCGTCAGACGCCAAGAAATTCGGCGGCGGCCACTCCGCCCGCTCGCAGGAGTTAGAGCTAGCCAAGATGCTGGAAGCGCGGCAGCAGAATCTTCGCGCCCGCATCGTCGTCTTCTCCGGACATGTGCATAACTATGAACGCCATGAGCACGGTGGCATTACTTACTTCGTGACCGGGGGAGCGGGGGCGCACGCTTATCCGATTGAACGCGCCAAGGACGATCCGTTCCAGAGCAAGGAAGTGAACTACCACTATCTGCAGGTGCAAGACGATCAGGACAAACTGAAGATCACGATGAACCGCCTGGATTTGACCAGCGGCTCCGCCGTGTGGACGCAACCTGATTCGGTCACGATTTCCGTACCGACGGCAAAAGTTGCGGCCCAAGGCAAGTAATTTTCTGGCTGCACCGGACTGCGATTAACGCGGTCTGTGCTACAGTTGTGCCGTCCGACGCTTGTTCGGACCGGGATCGTTGATGCTCCGACCCGTTGCCGTACTCGCCTCGTTTCTGCTCACCGCGTCTCAGCTGTTCAGTCAACAACACGTTAGTCAGCAATCGCCTCAACGCGGCATCCAACCCGCGCCTGCAGTTACTGGTAATCGCACCTCGCTTCAGTCGCAAGAATCGGCAAAGCTGACTGCCCGCACAGATTTAGTTCTAGTGCCGGTTGTCGTTACGGATAGATCCGGAAAACACGTTTCAGGCCTTAAGAAAGAAGCGTTCCGCATTGAAGAGAACGGAAGTGTCCGCAGTGTTTCTGTCTTCGAAGAAACGAAGACCGAGAAGCTGGTGGCCCGCGGCAGGGACGTAAGGCGGGAGGGCTACTCCAATTTCGTCCCCGGTGATTGAGGACGCCCGATGTCCGGACGCCCGAAGAGATTATGGCGCTGCTCAAAGAACTACCAGAACCTCTTCGAACGGCGTCAGAGTTGGATGCTTTCACCGGTTTTCGACGTGGAGAACTGATCGGTTTGCAATGGGAGGATGTGGACTTCGAGAACCTCGTAATCCACGTTCGCCGTTCAGTCGTGATGATGGTCCAGGGTGCTCCGAAGACGGAAGCTTCCGCAAAGGATGTACCGCTCGACGCGGCCTTAGCAGAATCTCTGCTCAAGCTGAGGCTGGTTGGTCCGTACAATCGCGAAACAGACTGGGTGTTTGCCTCGCCGACGATGAAAGGCAAACAACCGCTCTGGCCAGAAACCCTGTGGCGGCGATACGGGCGACCTGCAGTGAAGGCGGCGAAGATCCAAAAGCGGGTTGGGTTCCACACCTTCCGTCACACGTACACAACTTTGCTCACTCAGAACAACGAGGAAGTGAAGGTGGTACAGGAACTCCTACGTCATGCGAACAGTCGCATTACGCTGGATCTTTACGCTCAGGCGGGTATGCCGAACAAGAGGTTGGCACAAAGCAAACTGGTTCGGATGGTGCTCAACAAGGGAGAGGCACTGGCCTAACTGGACCAAATTGGACCATGACGCAAATTGCCAATTCCTTGCAAGTGCTTGAAAGAATTGGCGGGGACGACGGGACTCGAACCCGCGGCCTCTGCCGTGACAGGGCAACAATGTGATGTAACCCATTGATATCAAACGGTGTCGGCGGACAACGTTTGGTACGAAGTGATACCGGAGAGCATCTGTTATCGTCCCCTTAACGTCCCCAGATATCTCGTCTATTCCCACAACCTCCGAAGGGCAGAACAGCCGAGTAATTTGCGGGAGTCGAGTCGATTTTAATTGTTTTCGTATGCTAGGAGTCGCCTCTCGCCAGAAAGTTCGCGGAGCGGCGCCAAGTCCTGAGTGAGTTCCACGGTTCCCAGATACTTACCCTCGTCGTTACGAACTGCGAAATAGCGGATATGGACGAACTTATTTTGAAAGTTAATCCAGAATTCGGCAACGCTCTGACGGCCCGAGCGGAAATCGTCCAGGATCTTGTTGACCGTGTCGGCGCTCCGCGGCGGGTGACAGTGCTGAACCTTACGCCCAATGATGGCTTTGCTGCGCGCGAAGATACGATCTGGGCCTTCGCTGAAGAAGGCAACTCGATCTTCAGCATCGACGAAGGTCAGATCGAGCGGCAAAGTCGAGAGGACGGCGGTCAGTTGTTCGACGCTGACATGGCCAGTCGGCATCATGATTGTCCCATCTTTGGGCACAGTGCCGGTGGCGACTGCGGCGGCCACGGGGGGAAGGTAACCCTTTTGTGGCTCGACCAGGCACCAACCGTATTGGGGAGACGCGGACCATATCTCCGCCCACTCGTTTTGGGCGAGGGTCTGCAGCGACATTGGGAAGAGGATGGTTTCCTCTTTAAAAATCATCTCTTCGACTGCTGATAAAGCAGGCTGGGCGTGCTGAACAAAGAACTGTCTCACGTCGTCGACTGTCGAAGCGCAATCGTGTGCCGCCTGATTCATCTCCTTTAATAGGCTTCGCGCTTCGTCATCTTTCGACCACATGACCTTGGAAGGTCCGGTGATTCCGTGCCTCTCAAGGCAAGAAAACAGCGCATGCTCCTTACGCTGATAGTGCTTGTCGATATCCATGAGGTCGTTTGCCGACTGGCGTAGCCGAAAGACGATTTCCTTAGCATCGGCAATCGGGGCAAGGTCAGCGATCTCGGCGAAGGTCCCCCGCATTGTCGCGATTACCTTTTTGAGTGCGTCGTTTTCGCGGCGGAAGGTATCCAGGGGGTGTCCCGGCTCAACTGACGGGGGCGGAGCCAACTGGACGAGCACATCACGCGTGACTTGCGAGTGCAGATCGCACATCGATCGTACTTCCTCGACCGGCATACCCTCGGCCATCAATTGTTGCTCCATGGCCATAATCTCAGTCGCATCCGTCTCGCCGACAATTTTGCGCAGTTGCTCTCTTACAAGCTCCGGAGCAGCACCCTCATGCAGGTGATAGATTATCTCTTTTAGAACCGAAATTCGATGCGCGCGATTGTCAATCAATTCGCTCATGGTATACGCCTCACTCCTTTGAACGTACGCCAGTGCAGAGACCTAGTAGATGACTTTTGTCACGGGCCTGTCGAGGTCGGAAGCAGTGAGAGGATGTCTTTTGTGGCGGCGATTACTGTCGGCCAGGGATCGGATGTTCCTGCGCGCTCGCATTTGGCACTAGCTCTAGATAGACCTGCTTCGGCAGATTCGTGTTCCACTGTCCCGAGACCTTTGCGTAGCCGACCACGCCAAGAAACAAAATCGCGATTCCCGCGGCCATGCCCCATGCGGGAATTGCACGGCGCTTTCGCACACCCAACGGCACGCTCATGAGCAAAGTCTCTTTGGCTGGACAAACTGCTACACACTCTAGACATCCGGTGCACTCGGCCGACCGGATCTGTAGCAGTTTGTCGACCGGCAATGCCGAGGGACACGCCTTCGCGCACTTGGCGCAATCAATACACG
>JBAVGI010000125.1:0-2167 GCA_049684755.1 Candidatus Sulfotelmatobacter sp. | reverse complement strand
CGGTGAGTTTGATCTGCCCGTCCGCCTTGCCACCAGCCTCAAGTGCCGACGCGGTGATCTCGATAGGCAATTTGCGAATCTCAGAAATCGCCAGGGTGCCGCGCAGTTCGCCGTTGCTCACAGTTTTCCCGTCGATGGTGGCCATCCAGGTCGCAGCAAAATCCTGGGGCTGGCGCATATCATTAATTAATACGATCTGTTTTTGGAACTTCTGGCCGGCGCTGAAGTGGTGGTCTTTAGCGGTATATGCCTCCGGCTGACCTGCAATCCATGCCAGCGTCGGGTAGTTGACCTGCTTAAGTTTGTCCTGCAACCACGACCAGGTGCGCAGGCCGCCCGGCAGCCCCGCAGTGCGCCAGCTTTTGCACGTGTGCGCACGGAAGAGATCCTGGATTTTGCGCATGACAGGAAATTGATCCAACCGGTCCTGGGAGCTTTTATAGTTCATCCCTGAGATGAACTGGTCGTGAAGCCACTGCCTGTAATTTGAACCCTCCGCGGCGTAGGCATCTCGACCAAAGTAGATGGCGACGTATTCCGTCATCAGCGGCTCGCTATGGATGTTGGTGCCGAAGCCATCGTGTCCGCGCAGGAAGGTGCATTCCACTGGGGTGCCGAACTCGGTCATCGAAATCGGCATTGCGCCGCTCTCTGCCCAGGCGCTCAACCACTCCTCACGCTCTTGGAGCGGCAGCAGATCAAGATAGCAATTCGCTGAATGGACATCGCCCGTATCGGAGCCCTCGTGACTGTAATAGACGCGCGTGGGGTCCAGCTTCTTGACCTCAGCGAACATCTGCTTGGCGTCACTCATAAGCTGTCGCCAGCGCGGGTCGCTCTGATCCCAGCCGTGGCGGCCCACGTGACGCGGATCCAAATCGACAGCTTTGTTGAAGAAATTTGCGCCGGCGATCCACATCACGGCGGACGGATGATTGCGGTAGTAACGCATCCACACTTCAGCGCGCTCAAGGGCACGCTGCCGGTTTTGTTCCCAGACAAGATTTCCGCCTGGATCCCTCATGTACTTATTTGCGTCGAGGACGTAGACTGCCGACAGATACCCTTTACGATCCGCCTCATCGAGTTGCTTTCCGGCGTCTGATTCGTCACCGCGGGTATCCGGGCTCCACGAGCCCAATTCCGAAAAGTTGTCTCCGACCAGGCCGAGTGGACCATTGTGAAAGCAAGGCTGCCGCAGGTGAATCACCGTGCCGTTGAGGTAGAACTGCCTTCCTTCAATCCAGAACTCTCTGAAACCGAATTCCCGGTTGTACTGGTCATCCACACCAGCCCCTGTCACGGTCAGACGGAGGGTATAGAGGTTGGGCTGATCCACATCCCACAGGCGCGGGTTCGTCCAAGGCCAGGAGACGGTAACGGTCTGCGTTGGCTTGGCGTCCACCGCGGCCTTCGCCGTGAAGCTCTTCTCCACCTCGCCCTTTTCGTTGAGCATGTCTGCGACAAAATGCACCCGGCCCGCCTGCCTGACGCCGTTAAGGTCCACGTCCAGCGCAACATCCTTTTTTCGCGTGGAGGTGCGTATGAAAGCATCGCTCACGTGCGACTCGGATGACCGGCTCTCCAAATAAACGCTGCCAGTCAAACCCCGTGTCGCCAGTTTGGCCGCGCTATAGGTGACGGCCATAAAAGCGCTCTGCCAGAAATGCCCCACCATCTGCGAGTCCGCTATGGCGGCCGCCAGCACCCGGATATCCACCGTTTTGCCCGGTGTTACCGCATGCGTGACGTCCACCGAGCCCCACGGCCAAGGCACTTGCCCACAATTCACGCCGTTGACATAGACAATCGCTTCCGTGCATACCCGGTCAAAACGCAGGCTGATGACGCGGCCCTGCCATTCTGCAGGAACAGGCACCGTGCGCTCGTACCAGGCGCTAGCCACTTCCGCTCCATCATAGTTGTCCCACTGCGGGCCGCTGCCGAGGGCCACAAGATCGGAAGATTTACCCTCGTGATCGGAAGAGTTATCACCCCTTTCTCGACGACTCACCCAGCTGCCCGGTACCTTGATATACGCCCACCCCGTCTTCGGCTGACCGGCTTCACCGGAAACGGCAGGTATGAAGCGCCAGATCCCGTCGAGGGATACCTGCGACCGCTTTGCATTCACCGTTACGACGTTCGTCTCGTCCCAGTTCGTGCT
>JBAVGI010000124.1:0-5113 GCA_049684755.1 Candidatus Sulfotelmatobacter sp. | reverse complement strand
AAGCGGCGCCAGTGTCAGGCGCGGTGCAGGCAACATCGTCCGCGGTGCCCACAAGTCCGTCGGGTCCGGCGCAAAGTAATTGCTGTGGTCCGCTCTTGAAGACTCCGCCGTTGGCGATGTTATTGATCGAGGAGAAAGGAAGCTGCTGGCTGTTGCGAGCCGTGTAGATGCTTTCCATGGCATCCAGCGCTTTGTGGCGCGCGATCAGGTCCTCCTGCGCAGACGCCGTGGCGCTAATGGCGGTTGCGAAGCTAGCCATTACGGCCAGCAGGCCGATCGTCATCACGAAAATTGCAATCATGACTTCGATCAGGGTGAAACCGCCTTCCGGAGAACCCTTCCTGGCGAATTGTTTTCTCTTGATCATTGTTGTACCCAGGCACCTACACCGGCCGTCTGACCCAATCGCCAGCCGCGAATTCTTCCGGTCGCTCCCCATACAGTGATGGCACGCGAGCTGACGTACATGTTGTCGCCGGGGCGAGTCAGGTAAACGACGCCACTGTTGTAAGTACCATTGTTACCGACTACGAAGGCTTGCGAAGACCCGTCGGGCATGAATATGACGTAGTTGAGCGGCTCACCGGCCAGGCCCTGTCCGAAATCAATAGCGTTGGCGCCGGCACCGAAACCGTCCGGCGCGTTGCCGGGGAAGCCCGCCTGCACCGCGAATCTCACATCCGGAGGTATGGTGTACGTAATCACTGGCTGTAAGGGCGGCGCCGCTCCGGCTCCAACCGCGGGAGGCTGATATTCGACCTCGATCGTGCCGATGGGAAAGCCCACAGGATTGAAATACACGTAGTATTCGTGGCTTTGAGTGATCGCCAGATTTCGAGTATTCCGCAAGGCCATCAACGTCGTGTCGTAGGCCGAGTTGATGTGCGCCTGATTCAGTACAGGGTTCAAAGCGATGTAGCCGACGCCCGTCAAAACGAGAGCGATGCTGATCGTGATCATCAACTCCAGCAGCGAAAACCCCGTGTTCTTTCGCAATACCATAAGCTTCTTTCAGGCCTGACAGCGTCGAGAGAAGCGCAACCGTTCGCAAAGCGCACTGGTCGCATCTCGATGTGGCTAGTCGATCTTCATACTAGGGAGGGGGGCGGGCAGCGTCAAAGCACTACGGTGTCACGCCAGAGCATTGGTCTTTTGTAATCACCGTGGTGACTGATGTCACCGGCTTGAGGCTGCGGCAGTTAGCTGACTCGCAGGGAATTGCGCTGGCTTATCGAATGACTCCGGTAACTTGTCGGATGAACCGCGGTGACCCTACGATGCATGCAGGTATGACTCTCTCATCGCTCCTGGTTTGCGCGGACGAAGCTTCGGTCGAAGTGCTGAACCGTGTGCTCGAGGAACTCGGCATCCAGGTGGAGTTGTGTGTAGAGGTTGCGCGCGCTGCCGTAAGACTGGCGCAGCAGCGCTTCGACCTGATCATTCTCGACTGCCCAACCCAGGCGGATGTCACTTCCTTATTGCATGAGAGCCGCTCTTCGCGGCTGAACGATGCGAGTCTGGCAGTCGCCGTTGTTTCCGGACAGGAGAACATCCGCGAGATATTTTCTCTGGGCGTGAACTTCGTGCTGTACAAACCGGTTTCCTACGAGCGCGCATTGAGCAGCCTGCGCGCGGCGCAAAGCGTGTTGCACCGCGACAAGCGCCGAAAGGGGCGTGCTCCGGTGCATACGCACGCCACCATCGATTACGCCGGCGGCGAGCAGGCTAAGGCGACGCTGGTGAATCTGGCGGAAGGAGGCATGGCGGTGAATTTCGGCAAGCGTCTGCCGCCCACCTGCAAAGTTTACTTTCAGTTTCAATTACCGGGACAGACCGCAAACGTGCGGCTCTCCGGTCAGGTGGTTTGGCAGGATTGGAACGGACGCGCCGGTATTCAGTTTGTGGATGTGCCGCAAACTTCGAGGCGGGTTCTGCAAGACTGGCTGAAGCTAAACACGCAGGACGCTGCGAAAGGGCAACTGGCCTCCGAGAGATTGAAAGTAGAGTCTTCCATCCGTCCTGACGAAGATGGCGTGCTGACAAACGCGCGAGGGAAGAAACAGGATGCCACCGGAAGCGACGGAGAAGCGGCCGCGCGTCTGCGTGATGGAACGGACAATCGCCGCGGGCAAGCCCGTTATGCCTGCCGCCTGGGAGCCGAGGTTTACCAGAAGGGAAGTTCGGTACGGCACTATTGCCATCTGAGCGACCTGAGTCCGGGGGGCTGTTATCTCGAAATGCCGCTGGCTTTCGCCGCGGAGACGACGGTTGAGATTCTGGTGCGGACCTACGAAATAAAATTGCGCTTGAGCGGCATCGTGAAAGCTTCCCATCCCAGCTATGGGATGGGTGTGTTGTTTCATCTCAACACCAAAGACGAACGGCGCGGTGTGCAGCAGTTAATTGATTTTGTGGCAGCCACGGCGAAGAGTTCCTAGAAATCGCCCCTCGGTCCTCTCGTTGCGATTCCTCCGCAAAACACCATGAGCAGCGAATCATACACGGCGCATTGCCGCGAGACAGGATTCAGCAGGCTACTGCGGCACCTTATCGTGACGCAGAGAGTCCACCATCTGCTTTGCTTCTCCTAGGCTGCCGCCGTAGAGTTTGCGGGCGGCGTAGATAGCCGGGATGTTCTGGCCGCGGGCAACGAGTTCGCGGAGTTGCTTCTGTTGGTCTTCACGGCTGAGGGATTTCAGGTGCGTAAAGTCTTTCCTTAAGGAAACCGGATCGGCGATGACCGTGTAGGGCCGCAGGGCATCGAGGAACTTTTGTGCGCCCGGCACTACGTCCCAATGGATGCGAACGCTCGCCGGAGCGGACATCGCGACGGGATAATCCCGGTAAAGTGTCGAAGTGGTGCCATACCAGTGTTTTTCCGATGGGGCCTGCTCGCCGAGCTCAGCCTGCAATGCGTCTGCAAGGAGTGCCGGTTCGCCGGACAACTCAAGTTCGACATAGCGCAGGTAGTGGGTTTGCGTGCCGCCGGGCTTTGTCGTATCGGGGGTCTCAACGCGCTCTTTGACTAATCGGGCCGACGCAATCTCGCCAAAGGAAAAGAAAACGACCGAAGGGTCATCGGGAGGCAACTGGTAGTTCAGATAAGAACGATATTGCACAAAGATTCCCATCTGGGTGATCCGGACCAGCCAATTGGAAGGATGGAAGCGCGCGGTCACCATCCTTACCGTCAAAAGCAGAAAGAGCAGCAGAAACGAGCCGAAGAAGTAGCCGGGCGGCCACTTTGCCGTGTATGCGCGGAGGAAAAAGGCGCTGGCGGCGGCGAATCCGGCAAGCCAGACGATCAAAGCACGCGAGCGCGCGTGGCGGAATACGCGGTCGTTGGGGCTAATCTCGACGTCTTGAAGGCGTAGCAGGCGCATAGGAGCTCCGGTGAACGACAAGAGTTTACTTCGCCAAAGCAGCGAGCGATAGTTACGTGGGGATTGGCCCACGCATGCTGCCCGCCCATTCCAGGCAGCCTCGGTCGTGAAAACGGAAGCACGTGTGTGGGCCAGCCCCCGTCCTCAAGGTTAGCGTGGCGATTTTTGATCCGGGGATTTAGGCACGCATGGTGCAAATCTTTTTAAACTGCTCCACTACGCCGAAACGGCGGAGATATCTATTTTGTCGTGGCGGCTTCTTCCGCCACAGCCTTCCGAAAATAATCGAGCGACATGCGAAGGCCGGTTTCGAGGTTGATCTTGGGTTCCCACCCGAGCAACTGGCGGGCCTTGGTGATATCGGGACGGCGCTGTTTGGGATCGTCCGGAGGCAGCGGTTCGTATCTGATCTTGCTCTTCGATCCCGTGACTTTAATTACGTGTTGCGCGCACTCGATGATAGTGAACTCGTTCGGATTGCCGATGTTGACCGGCAGATGTTCCGAAGATTTTGCGAGGCGAATGAAACCATCAATCTCGTCGCTGACGTAACAGAAGCTGCGGGTCTGGCTGCCATCGCCATAGACTGTGAGGTCCTCACCGCGAATCGCCTGCTTCATGAAATTCGAGACCACACGGCCATCGTTCAATTGCAGGCGCGGGCCGTAAGTATTGAAGATGCGGACGATGCGCGTATCCACTTTGTGATAGCGGTGATAGGCCATGGTAACGGCTTCGGTGAAGCGTTTGGCCTCGTCATAGACCGAGCGCGGGCCGATGGAATTTACGTTACCCCAATACGTTTCTTTCTGCGGATGCTCGAGCGGATCGCCGTAGCACTCTGAAGTGGATGAGACGAGATACTTGGCGCCATATTTGAGAGCGACATCGAGAGCGTGGAAAGTTCCGAGCGATCCCACTTTCAGCGTTGGGATTCCGTGGATGGTGTAATCCACCGGGCTGGCGGGACTCGCGAAGTGAAAGACGAAGTCAACTTTGCCCACGTCGAAAGGCTCGCAGATATCTTTATTGATAAATTCAAAACGCGAGTCATTTTGAAGATGGTCAATGTTTACGCGGCGGCCGGTGAGCACGTTGTCGACGACGACCACGTTCCAGCCCTCGCCAAGCAGAGCGTCGCAGAGATGGGATCCCAGAAAACCGGCGCCACCGGTGACCAGAGCGCGTTGTTGACTCATGCTTTCTTGGCGCCGTTGCGCAGAGCGGCGGGAACGCCATCGGGATGAGAGGCTGCGCGTCCAACGGAATAATACGTGAAGCCATTGGCTGCCATCACTTCGGGATCATACAGGTTGCGGCCATCGATCACGATAGGATATTTCAGTTCGTCGTTGAGGCGCCGGAGATCGAGGTTGGCAAATTCCTCCCACTCGGTAAGGATCAGCAGAGCGTCGGCGCCGGTAGCTGCCTCGTACGCTGAATTCGCAAACTTGATAACCGAGGTCATTAATTCCTGGGTGCGGTCCATCGCGGCCGGATCATAAGCGGTGATTTTGCAACCTTCCTGCATGAGCGCCTGCACGATCATGATAGCGGGAGATTCGCGGATGTCGTCTGTTCCCCCTTTGAAGGCGAGGCCGAGCACGCCCAGATGCTTGCCGCGCAGCGTCCACAAGGCGCTGCGGACTTTGCGCAGGAAACGGTCGCGCTGATCTTCGTTGATGCGCATGACCTCGTCGAGCAAGCGGAAATCGTATCCGCATTCCCGG
>JBAVGI010000123.1:0-2005 GCA_049684755.1 Candidatus Sulfotelmatobacter sp. | reverse complement strand
ACAATACACTCTACGATGCCTTCGGCCAGCGGCAGGTTTCAACCATGTTCACCTCACTGAATCAATATCACGTCGTCATGGAAGTGGAGCCGCAATTCTGGCAAAATCCGCAGGGTCTCGATGAAATTTACTTGCGCTCAACGAACGGCTCGACCGTCGTTCCGTTGAGCGCCATCGCGCATTACGAGCCAACCACCGCGCCGATTGCCGTCAATCATCAGGGCCAGTTTCCGTCGGTGACGCTCTCGTTCAATCTCGCGCCCGGCGTGGCGTTGAGCGACGCCGTCAAAGCCATTCAACAAATGGAGGAACGCATCGGAATGCCGGGCCGGATTCACGGAAATTTTTCAGGCACGCTGGCGGCGTTCCGGACTTCGCTGGCGACCGAACCGTTCTTGATCCTGACGGCGCTGCTGGCGGTTTACATCGTGCTCGGCATTCTTTACGAAAGCTTCATCCATCCGGTCACGATTTTGTCCACGCTGCCGTCAGCGGGCGTCGGCGCGGTGCTGGCGCTGATGCTGTTCCGCACTGATTTGAGTGTCATCGCGCTCATCGGCGTTCTGTTGCTCATCGGCATCGTGAAGAAAAATGCGATTCTGATGGTGGACTTCGCGCTGGCGGCGGAACGCGAACACGGCATGCGCCCGCGCGACGCGATTTATCAGGCGTGCCTGCTGCGCTTCCGGCCGATTCTGATGACGACCATGTCGGCGATGTTCGGCGCGCTGCCGCTGGTCATCAGCAACGGCGTTGGTTCAGAACTGCGGCGTCCGCTGGGCATCGCCATTGTCGGCGGATTGATTTTCAGCCAGGTGCTGACGCTTTACACGACGCCGGTGGTTTATCTTTATTTCGACCGCCTCCGCCTGTGGTGGGAGAGCCGACGTCGAAAAATTGCCGCCATTTCGCCGGCGGCGTTTGGATTATCCGAAAGAGGCGTTCCATGAAAAACTATTTTCAACCACGGATGGACCAGGATGGACACAGATTTTGGGCAGGGCGCGGAGCGACGCGCCCCACCTCGGCTCTTTTATCCGTGTTCATCCGTGTTTATCCGTGGTTAAGCATCGTTTGCCTTGGCGTGATCTGTTGCGGTTGCAGCTTCGCGCCGAAATACACGCGGCCAACCGCTGAAACTCCCGCCGCATTCAAGGAAAACTCCGGCACGAACCTCTGGCAAATCGCCCGGCCGGACGACGCCGTGATCCGCAGCAATTGGTGGGCGGTTTTCAACGATGCGGTATTGAGTTCGCTCGAAGACCAGGTGACGGTTTCCAACCAAAACGTCGCCGCCGCGTTCGCCAATTTTCTTTCCGCGCGGGCTCTGGTTCGGGAAGCGCAGGCGCAACTGTTTCCGACGCTGGTTGCGAATCCATCCGTCACGCGCTCGCGGTCGTCATTTGGCGGTCAGGCCGGTTCCTCCTCGGCAAATCCAAACGTCACAGACTATTCGCTGCCGCTGGACGCAACGTGGCAATTGGATTTGTGGGGCCGCATTCGCAATACCATAAAAGCCAGCGCCGCAGAAGCGCAGGCCAGCGCCGCCGATTTGGAAAACACCCGGCTGACGGCACAGGCGGAACTGGCGTCGGATTATTTTCAACTGCGCGGGCAGGACGCGCTGGAACAATTGTTCGATGACACGGTGACCGCCTACCAGCAATCTTACAACTTGGAAAAAGTGCTCTTCAAAACCGGCATCGCCTCGGACCAGGACGTCGCCCAGGCCGAGACGCAATTGGAAACCGCGCAGGCACAGGACACAAATCTCCACATTTTGCGCGCGCAGCTTGAACACGCCATCGCCATGCTCATCGGCAAACCGCCGGCGGATGTTTCAATTCCACGGGAGCCGTTGAACGCAAATCCACCGGCCATTCCTTCCGGCGTTCCATCGCAACTTCTTGAGCGCCGGCCCGACATCGCCGCCGCCGAACGCCTCGTCGCCGCGGCCAACTTGCAAATCGGCGTGGCCAAGGCCGCCTATTTCCCGACCATCACC
>JBAVGI010000122.1:0-2197 GCA_049684755.1 Candidatus Sulfotelmatobacter sp. | reverse complement strand
GTGCAAGGGAAAAGCGACCGGCGCACATGGCGTGCATCCGTTTTAGCCAATGTTTATGCGTGTGTTCTGAATGTGTTTAGCACAAATCGCGGCACACAAAAAACACAAAACACATCAAACTTTAAGGCTTGGATTTCCATGCCCGCTGCCGCAGATTGTGGATTTTCTTGCGCGCATCGGCGTTTTGATAACATTCCTGCCAATTTGGGATGCGGTTCGATTTGATGAGTTTTGCGATGTAGTCAGGTACGGGGAACGGGCGCTGCATCCGGTCGCAGCGCAGCATGAATGTATCGAGTGGCACATTACGTGGAATTTCCCGGATGCGTTTGTAGACAACCATGGTTCGTGCGCTTTGCCTTGCAGGCTTGGGCTTGGCTTTGGCTGGCCCGCGATATTTCACATCAGCCTGTAACGCGTCCCGCAGTTCTTTTCTGACAATATCCTGCCCGATTTCCGAATGCAGCTTTTCTTCGTACTCTGGGGGGATGGGTTCATGCCAAAGATTTTGCCGTTTCACAAGTGACTCTCTCAAGAAATTAAGCGCTTGCGGGCCAAGATACAGCGGCCCCCGGCTCGCGCTGGTGCGGTCGCGTTATAGGAAAAACTGGTAACCCGGTCGCTTTAGATGCGGGCATGGGGCAAAACTATCGTTGGCAACGTAGTCAGATTGTAATCAGATTTTGACAACGGTTTAACTGTATTCATTTCATAAAGCTAAGGGCAATCGTTGTCAGGATGCAAGGGGTTACACCTCATATTTTCTGTTATTTGCTCGAAGTGTGGGTATTGCAACCGTTGTCGTTGTCAAAGTTTCCTGACACCCCAGTGCAGAAAAGAGCTAAGTGTACTTTTCGGGGAAAAAACGTTCGTTGATTCTATTGTATTTAGAAAAAAAAGGGTTGCTTCGTATAGAGAAAGGCTTTCATGGGGGTGCGTATGTCAAAACTTGACAACGATTGCAGGGGCTGCCTTTTTACTACCATTCGAACTGCAGGAACGCAAAAAGTTCCCCCGCGCGTCCCGGTTTCCAACCCCCGTTGCGTTCTGCGCAAAAGTTGCAGTTTGGGTTGCCGCACTGCCTGTCAAGTGTGCCGTTTTGACACAGTATTCCGTAAGAAAAAGTTTGCATTGCCGCGCCGCTAGTGTTACAAACATTTCAGCGACCACAGAAACAACTGAAATGGCTGAATACTGAGAATTACAATTGCCCATGCTTTTATCAGAATTGAAATGCCGAAATGCACCCCGCATGAAACTACGTGCAGAGTTGATTAATGTGGACCCGTTATTGAACCTGCAGGAAGTGCGTAGCGTGCTCGGCTGCAGCTACTCCACGCTAAACAAACTGTTGGTATCGGGCGCGCTGAAAAAGTGGCAGCCGGTCAAGTGCGGCCAGCGCAAAGTACGGCAATCGGAATTGAAGAAATTTCTGGAAAGTGGGGATGCTGTGCATGTCTAGAGAGCGTTGCAAAATCTGCACGCATCCCGAATCGGATGCTATCAACTGTGCACTTGCGGCTGGCCAGCATCTCAAACAACTTGCCCCGAAGTATGGCGTTACCTGTAGCAGTTTATCTCGGCACAAGCTACACCATCTGGATATGCCCATGCCTACAGTCAGCCCCAACGAACTGGCACAAGAGGCTGAAATGTGGAGAGCCAGAGCCGATCAAGTTTGGCGTCAGGCGGAACGGGATGCAGATGTGAGGGGCCAAGTGCAATCCTTGCAGGCGGGGTTGCGCAGTCTCGAATTTGCGGTAAAGCAGGCGGAAAAAGAATCCAGCAAACCCGTAAACGAAAACGGCCCGCGCCTGACGATTGAAGATTGCGACCGCATGGTCGCAAGGCTGATCGAGCAAAACGCCGAACGTACCGACAAACTGGCACTCGAAAAAGCAAAAGGGCTTGCCGACCATTGGACCAAACCGGACGAACGGGAAACGCCAGATCAGCGCGCAGCGTCCGCGCATAAGGCTGCAGCTTACTTCGACATGTACACCTTGTTCGAACGCTGCCACGAAAACCCAGAACTGCGCACTGCGGTTCTAGCGTTTGCAAGTGAATGGAGATTCAATGTTTCGAACGAAGCCACAGCCGCAAACTGAACCCGCACCAGCACCCGCGCCAGCCGCACCGCTGACGCTACCTGAACAATTCGCGCAGGCAAAAATAGCATTGAAAAATGCTGAGGCTC
>JBAVGI010000121.1:0-3093 GCA_049684755.1 Candidatus Sulfotelmatobacter sp. | reverse complement strand
GTCGTGGAAAACTGCTCGTCAACACTCGCCGCACCCAGATTGGTCAAGGTTCCAACATTAATATTTGTAATCGAACCGCCGGCAAATCCAAGTTCCGGAAGGCCATCGACTCCGCTCGGATTCCCGTTGGCGATTCCGATGCTATTGCCCAACGCCCCCACCGAACTGTCGAACGCAGTCAACCCGTGATTCAGCTTGATATTGTTTTTGCCAAAGCGAACTTCGTTGAGCAGGTTCGGTGTAAAGGTGTGGCTCCAGTTCAGTGAACCAGTCAACAGGTAAGCCTCGTTTATGGTATTGCCGAGCAAGGCTTGGGAGTTATTCGCGGGATCGTACTGATCGCTCTTTGAAAACCGGGCATTGACGTGATCCCTGTTGGACGCGTTGTAGTCAACCTTAATATCGCCCTGGTCTGAATTAAATTGTTCGTTAGTCGTATTGAACGCTTGCCCGAAGCCGTTGGGTAGGGTGCTTACCGCTTTTGGATAGAGCCCGTTCGTGACCAGTTTCGTGAATACCGGATTCAGACTGCCAGCCGGAATCATGTTTCCTAAGAAAGGCGTTCTTGCGGAAGGCGCAACGATGTTGCAAGGTACTCCGGAGTTCCCGCCACTTCCCGCGCCGCACGGATTATAAAGCTGGTCGGTTATCAGATTTTTGTTCCCGTCCGGGCCTGTTGACCTGTCATTACAAATTCCTCCGGTGAACCCGGTTTGACAGAGAGCTGAAAAGTTGCCTGATATTTCGGCAGGCGTGAGCACGGTGATAGCACTCGTGGTGGCTGGATGATCCAGACGTCCACCCTGATAGTCGCCAAAGAAGAACAACTTATCCTTGATGATCGGACCGCCAAATGTCCCCCCAAACATATTCCAACGCAACTTAGGCGTGGGCAGAGGCCCAGTCAGCGGCAAGCCATTTTCCCATTTATTGGCATTGAAGATGTCGTTGCGGAAAAACTCAAACGCATCTCCATGGAACCGGTTCGTGCCTGACTTGATGGTGGCATTGATGATTCCGCCGTTGTAGTTGCCAAACTCCGCCGAAGCGTTCTGCGTAATCAGGTTGAACTCCCCGATCGCATCTGGGGACGGTGCATAACCCGGCAGGTTATCCGACGCCTGGTTGTTGTCCACGCCGTCCAGCAGGAAGTTGTTGGCCTGCTCGCGGTTTCCATTGATGTAAGGACGTCCGCCCTCTTCAGCGGTCTGCGATCCAAGATTCATGCTGGCGGGATCTACCGAGACCGCGCCGGGAGACAGCAACG
The DNA here is from genome assembly GCA_049684755.1 of Candidatus Sulfotelmatobacter sp. Taxonomy (GTDB): domain Bacteria; phylum Acidobacteriota; class Terriglobia; order Terriglobales; family Acidobacteriaceae; genus Sulfotelmatobacter. The sequence continues at coordinate 1,826 of JBAVGI010000121.1, read as the reverse complement.
TCAACTGCACATAGTTGCGGGTCTCCAGTGCGAGATTCGTGATCGTTCTGGAATCGACAACCGTACCAACCTCAGCTTTCTCGGTCTCCAAAATCGGCGCCGCGCCTGTAACCTCAACCGTCTCGCTAATCTTGCCCACTTTCAACTGCACACTCACGCGGGCGGTTTGATTGAGAACGAGCGTGAACGGCGGCAATTCGGATGTCTGGAAGCCCGGCGACGTCACTTTGAGCCCATAGGTGCCGATCGGAAGTCGCAGGATGGTGTAGGCACCGCTGTCGCCTGTTTCCGCCGTCCACACCGTGCCGCGCTCAGTGTCCGTGGCCTTAACGCTGGCGCCCTTGATCGGCGCGCCGCTGGGATCGGTCACCGTACCCACGATCGATGCCGTTACTTCCTGGCCCATCGCCGGCGTCATCGTTCCAATGATCCCAACCAGTGTCAGCAGAACCACAAATCCTAAAGCAACCTTTTTCATCGCACAGCCTCCTGAGAGCGCGTAGTACTTAGGCATTACAAATCGGCATCTAATGTAAACGCACTATGCTATATAGCACATCGCACCGCGTGGTCAAGAAGAAAATGCATACCCCTGTGGAAATCTTTCCAGGTATCCATATTTGGGCCATCCCGGGATGCGCTATATATCACAAATCCCGGGTATCTCGGGAATGGATGCACAGCGAATTTCCAGATCCATCCGATTGATTACTTGGATAGCGCTCAGATTGCTGCTGTAAATCAACTTATGAATCTTGGCCGCGAATTTTACATTCCAGACCGCGAACGAAGAAAGGCAGTCCGCTCTATAGCGATCCAGAAACACAAAAAGGGCTAGTCCGTCCGCTCCGCGAAGCTTTTTCCTTTACAGAAGGCATTCCATACGCTATATAGCACATGGCAGCTGTCACACGGGCCATTAAAGAAATTCGCGTGATTCGGTCGGCGAGCTGGACGCTGCCGCAGTCGGAAGATCGATTATGTCTGGAAACCATCGCAACGGAACGCCCGTATACAAGCGTATCCAGAATTCGATTCGCAAGCGAATAGAGACGGCTGAACTGAGTCCGGGAGACGCAGTCGCCTCCGAGCGCGAACTGGCCAAGACCCACAAGGTCAGCCTGATGACTGCACGCCACGCTCTGGCTGGACTGGAACGCGAAGGCCTCGTCGAACGCCGCCGCGGAGCGGGCACCTTTGTAGCCGCTCCCAAAATCCACTTCAACAAGCTGATGAGCTATACGGAGCACATGTCCAGTCGCGGCCTGGCGCCTCGTTCCCGCGTACTGATGGCCAAGGTAATCGATGACGAGCAGGAGGTTGCCGCGCGCCTCGGCCTGCCAGCCGCCAGCCGCATGGTCAAGATCATGCGTCTGCGTCTAACCGGAGAAGAACCTTTTGCCCTGGAGACCTGCTATCTTCCCGCCTCTGAATTTGCTGAATTGGTGAACGCTCCCTTGGGCAGGAGTTCTCTGTTTGGCACGCTACGGCACGACTACGGCGTGGAATTGGCCTACGCCGATGAGGAAATCGACGCCACCGCCGCCGATCCTCAACTGGCAGAGACCCTCGCTCTACCCAAAGGCTCCGCCATTCTCCGAATTCGCCAGGTCATCTACTCCACCAAGGGCAAAGCCACAGTTTATGTGGTTGGCTATTACCGCTCCGAGCGCCATACATTATTCATTCGTCGCTTCCGCTAACTTCGCCCACAAAGTTGTCTTGTTCAAGGCTTCCCCGCGTAACGTCGTGCCTGTCAAGCTGTACAATCGACCTCGTTCGAATTTGCACATTGTGGACAAAACCCGCGCCTCGCGGGCGACTCT
>JBAVGI010000120.1:0-56980 GCA_049684755.1 Candidatus Sulfotelmatobacter sp. | reverse complement strand
GTGTTCGTCCCGGACGCTCCCGCGGGGCGTCCGGGATTCTGCCGCAACCGCGATGCCCCTCAATTCCAACCCTCTCGGAGAGCAGTCATTAGTTCCGACAAAACGAACTTCTCGCCAGCAGTCGATCAAGTAACGAGAAGCCGACATATGAGGACTATTCGCCGTGCGGGCACCATATCGATCAGGTTATTTGGGCGGTCGGCTCTCTGCAGAATGCATATTCTGGGCACACCGTTGAAGCATGGACCGTAGTGTACCGATCTCCTCGGCAGTAAAACCGACTGTCATGCGCTTCTCGACATCATCGATTGCTTCGCGTGCGCTTGCCAGCACCTCAGTGCCTTTTTTCGTCAACTCACTCTGCATGATGCGTCCGTGTGTCCGGTGAGGAGTTCGATGCAAGAGCCTCATCTTTTCCAGGTTGGCCACGATCCCCAGCATGCTCTGTGCTGTGACAAACGCCCCACGTGCAAGGGAGGCATTTGAAATGCCAGGTTGCCGCTGAACTGCGGATAAAACGTTGAACTGTGCCGTGGTCACACCCAGATGGCTTAGCTGGTCATCCATGCTTGTCCGGAGTGCGTGTTGTGCTCGCTTGAGCACGTATCCTAGCCGATCCGCCATCGGATGTTCTGGTGCCATTTTCGTCGACGTGCCTTCCACGCTTGACATATAAGGCTCCTTATATATATTATAAGGACCATGATAACATCAAGCAAGCACAAAACTACGCCAAAATTGATCGGGCCAAGCTTTATTGCGCTCCAGGTACGCGACCTTGAGGCTTCCAAAACCTTCTACGTAGAGCATATCGGTCTCACTGCATCGCTGCACAATCCCCCAGGCGCGGTTGTCTTCAACACCAAACCGGTCCCGTTTGCGATCCGGACACCGATGGCTGACCTCGATGCAACTAGCAAGCTGGGATGGGGCGTGTCTCTTTGGATCGCCGCAACGGATTCCGATGCGCTCCACGCGCAGCTGGTAGAGAAAGGAGTATCCATCCTTCTTCCTCCTGCCGATGGACCATTTGGAAGATTCTTCGCTTTCAGTGACCCGGATGGATACACAATTACTGTCCACACAGAAAAGCCAAAGCAGGCAACGGCAACGTTGGACGCAAGCAGCGGATATCTAACATTCATCAACACCTTCTCCGTCGAAGCTGAAAATGCGGATCGCTTGGTGGAGAATCTGCAGAAGGCGACGGAGGAGATTTTTCGAGATCAATCCGGCTTCATCTCCGCGAACCTCCACGTCAGTCGCGACCGACGCAAGGTCGTCAATTACGCGCAGTGGCGATCAAAAGAAGACTATGCGGCGATGAGCAAGCTGCCCGGCATTCAGGCGCACATGAAGGCAGCCGCGGCGTTGGCGACCGGGTTTGATCCTGTCGACTACGATCTCCGCGCCGTGATGCTTGGCGACGGCGAGTAATGAGTTCTTCAGCCTTGATGGAGGTTCGAATTGGCACTCGCAAAGGTGACACACAAAAGCCATTGGGTTGGGGTCGCAAGCCACGACCATGTGCTCGGTGCCGTTCGAGGCGGCTTCTGCCAACTGGGGCACGGTAAGGAGGCTTTGGTGCGCCGATTGAAGGCCGGCGACCTCATCGTCTTCTACTCGCCACGCGAATTGATGGGAAGCGGACCTGTCCTGCAGGCTTTCACCGCTGCCGGACGCATCCTTGACGAATTTCCCTACGAAGCTGAGCAGTCTGCGGGCTTTCGTCCATATCGCCGCCGGACGAAGTTTTTCAAGAGTAGAAAAGCGCCCGTCCGGCCGCTTCTGCAAGAACTGACATTTACCCAAGGGAACGAGAGTTGGGGCTTAGCGTTTCGCAGAGGAGCTTTCCGGATCACTGCGGACGACTTCAAGAGAATTGCAAAGGCCATGTCCATCAAATCTGAAGATCTATCGTGAACATTCGCCCCGAGTAACAGAGCGATTGAGTACGGTCACCCGTTCGAGGCTGACTACAGCTTTGTGAGTTTCATCCGCTTCGCGAGTTCGGCGTCGAGGATCCTCACAGGAAGGAGTCTGAGCAGAGTCCAGTTCTTGAAACGTTACGGAATGACCGCGTAGCGTGCCTTAGGTTTTGGCGTGCTGAGTGCCAGATGGACGGCTTCGCCCAAACTAGGCGAGCCCGATCTGCTTCGCCCGTAGAGCGGGGTCCACGAAGACGAACTCTTCAAGGAGCAGGTCGCCTTCCCACTTTGCGGTCGTGGCGAAATCGAGGTCGAACGATTTTCCTGTTGGGGCGATTACTTTGCCGTCGGGCATGGTCATCTCTCCGGTGAAAGTCCCTGTAGCGCGGGTGATTACGGTGATCCAATCGCCGCTTCCGAGCTGGATTGGATATGGGTCATTGTGGACGTGGATGTCGGGGAACACGCGAATCATCTGCTGAATCATCGCGGCGTGCGCTACCCGTCCGAGGATCGGATCAGGGATCCCCATGATGTGAGCGATTATGTCTGGGTGGTGTGCCGCGTTCATCGCTGCGACGTCGCGGGAGTTGAAGGCGTCGTCGCCCTTCTTCATGAGTTCAAGAAGGTGTGCGGTTCGGCTGGTGGTGGTTGAATTCATATATTTTATCCTTATTGTTCCTGTTTATTGCCGCCAGTGTGATGACAAAAGTGGTCTGGCATTCATTCAGTTCCCCTTGTCACGAGATGTGAGAACCCGCCGTTAGAGGCTGGCTTCGGCTTTTTGAGTCCCATTTGCTTTGCGATAAAGTTGTCGAACATCCTCACAGGAAGGAGTCTGAGCAGAGTCCAGTTCTTGAAACGTTGCGGAATGACCGCGTAGCGTGCCTTAGGTTTTGGCGTGCTGAGTGCCAGATGGACGGCTTCGCCCAGACGCTCAGGGGGTAGGCCATTAGTACGTGCTTCGTTGACGATCCACTTCTGGAAGTTCTGCACCGCCTCCCAATACTCGGTCTGCTTGAACTCACTCAGATCTTCTTTTTCGCCCTTGTCGTACATTGACGTGTTCACAGTGCCCGGTTCAATCATCACGACGTCGATGCCAAATAACATCAGTTCTATCCGCAGCGCGTCCGACATTCCTTCGAGACCACACTTGGACGAACTATAAGCACCGATAAGGGGGATAGGAATTTTTGCGCCGCTAGAGCTGATGTTCACGATGCGCCCGGCGGGACCCTGCCTCTTCTTATCCGTTCCCAAAAGAGGAGCGAAGGCTTGGATTACGACAAGTGGGGAGATCATGTTTACCTCCAACTGCCGTCTGTACTCGCTGGGCCTCAGATAAAGCAGCGGCCCACTCACCACAACTCCTGCATTGTTCACCAGGCCAACCAGATTCCTGTCGCCTATCATGGAGCCGACCTTCTGGGCAGCTTGATGTACAGCATCGGCGTCCGTTATGTCCATGACGAGAGGCACGAAGCCGTTGCCAAACTCTCTTTGCAAACGATCGGCGTCAACCTGCTTGCGTACGGAGCCGAACACGCGAAGTCCCTTTGAGACAAGCACTTTTGTGGTTCCCCAACCGATTCCGGTGGAGACTCCGGTCACCACGACATCCTTGCTGTTTGCCATCGCACATCTCCTAAAGTCGGTCACTGTTCATCTTCAATATCTTCAGTGGATCCCAAAGGCTCGACTGACGCGCGGCTCCCGTGAACCGGTCCTGAGTCCGAGTGTATGCACTGGTGGGCCTCCTGAACTGAGCCAAATGGCTCACATTCGGCGGTTCGCCGCCGCGGGTGAGGATGTAGATTCTCACCCGCTTCGGGGATGCGGTTTGGCGGGTTCGGCAATGGTCATCGTGCTGACTTCCACCGTTACGCCACCCGGGGCGTCATAGTAGAAGCCGTATGTTGGCGGTCCGCCGCGCTGGAGCTTCGCCGGTTTCGGCGCCATGTAGTTTCGAATGCTCAAGTCATCGTGCACAAGGTCCACAGCATGCTGTGTAGGCTGAAGAAAGCCGACGTGAAACATTCCGGGATATCCCTGCTCTGGAGTCATGCGCTTGTCGTACATCAGTGTCAGCACAAAGCCCTCGGCATTCCGGAGCACAGATAGTTTATCGGTGCGTTTCTCTACTAGCTGAAAACCGAACACCGAGCAGAAAAACTCCGTCAGTGCCGGAACGTTATAGGTGGTGAGGTTGGTGTGATTCATCGTTGACATCGCGATCTCCGTTTATCAAAAGTTCTATCGCGTGGCGTGTCAGGGGTTGAGACCGGAACGCACCACGCGACAGGCAGCAGTGCCGTGACACTACTGCTATCGCCGTGGGTCCCTCCTCCGCGCTGACGCGGAGTTGACTGGGCTGTGGATTGGCATCCGCAGCGAGCCGTGCTTACCAATACGGCTCTGCGTTTTTCGGCACTAACTTGGATGTTGCTCAGTCTACCTCGGTTGCAGGATTTTGCTCGCGTGCCAGGGTGATTGCATAGGGCTAGAAGGCACACCGATCCTAGTACGCCGGCTTGTCGCGGCCGCTCCCGGGTAAACGCGCAACCCTGACCCTACCGTTTAGGGAACGGTTGCCGACTACACGCTCGGAATCGTGTCAGTGACAAGCTGGCTATACCCAAGTGGGTGCGACCTATCGAATTCCGACCTGTCCTCGGACGCTGTCAATTAACTTCCTGGAATCGTAGCCAATCCCGGCCTTGAACACGGTCTCGACGTTCTCGATCTCGTCAATTCGTTTTGAGGGATCGCCTTTGATCAGAACCAGATCTGCCTGTTTGCCCGGCGCGAGGGATCCAATGCGATCTTGCTGGCCGAGATATTGGGCGCCATTCTGCGTGGCGATTTGAATTGCTTCGACGGGAGTGAAACCGGCTTCCACGAGCAGCTCTATTTCGCGCTGATCGCCGAAACCCGGCAGCACGCCGCCGTTTCCTGTGGGATCGGGGCCTGAAAGCAGCAAGCCGCCCGCCTTGACGAATGCCACCTCAAAATCCATTTCTTTGCGCAGCAAAGCCGTCATTGGTGCATCCAAAGCAACTCTGGCACGAGCGGTGAGGTAGCTTTGCGCCGATTCCGCGGACATAGCATCCAAGGTGCGCGACTGCAACGCCGGCCGCCCCGGCACGCCGGCTTCAAACACCGGCAGGGTCGAAGTCACCGCGACGTGATGCGATAAGAGATTGCGGATGATTTCCTGCACCTGGGCTCCGTTCACGTCTTGTTTGACCCAACTGGCGCTGCCGCCTGTGGGGCAAACGTCGGCCTTCTTGTCGGTGACGAATTCGGTGTCCGTAAAAACCGGACCATGCTCGAAGTCATCGATTCCGAGGGCTATCGCTTCTGGCCAGGTTACGGAGCAGAGATGACCGGTCAGTTTCTGCTTGTGCGCATGGGCCCGCTGGATCGCCACTCCCAGCTCTTCGCGGGTGATGTTCATATACGCTTTGTACGACGTCATGCCTTCTGCCGCCCAGTAGTCCACCATGCGTTTGGCATCGTCCGGTCCGGTGAGTTCATGCATCTGCGCGAACCGGGTAGGCGCGCCTTCGAGGTATGGTGCGGTGGCATCGATACTCGGCCCTGGCATCAGGTTTGCGTCGATTCGACTCTTGACCTTCAAGTCGGTGTAAGGCTCCAGGCTGCCGGTGGTACGCATGGTGGTGACGCCAGCCGCCAGATAGAGTCGCGGTGCGGTGTAAGGAATTTCCGCAACGAATAATCCCGGCTCGCCAATCTTTCCGCTGACAACCTGCACGGCGTAGGAGTCGGTGTAGTAGAGATGGTCGTGCATTCCAACGATACCAGGAATGACGGTGTAGCCAGAGCGATCCATCCGTTGCGCGCCCTGAGGGATTTGGGCGGACGCCTCGGATGCGATGAATTGTATTTTTCCGTTTGCGATCGCAACCGCTTGGTCTTCCTTCGGCGGCGTGCCCGTTCCATCGATAACTCGGACATGGTCGAGCATGAAGACTGGCGTATCAACGCTTATGAAGTCTGCAACGCCACTCGGTGTCTGTGTTTCCGCAACTTTCTGTGTCTGCGCACAAGTGATCGCCGCGACCAGCAATGACCCAAACAGGAACAAGAGACGCATTTGTCTATGCCTCGCTAGACCGACCTAGGAGAATCGGCAGGAAGCCAGAATTGTATCCTAGCGCTCTCTAACGGCATGACGCGCCATTTTGCTCCGGGAGAAACACAATTCAGGGATGCACCCCTCGGGAAAACGGGCAGCGATCGTTTGGAGATACTCCAGCACACGCGAACGAGCCCCATAGATGCCCGCGCCGTCTTCGAAGCCGACGAACACATACGAATTGCTCGGCATGGTTTGGGTACGTACAGCCTTGACGTGAGGAGCCGCGAGCGGCGCGGCCACGATCGGGTAACCGTGGTCATGATGCGATCTTGGGCCCAGCCAATTGAACTTCATCGGTCGATACCCGAATATCAGCCGTGCTTAGTGTGAGAGATGTAGATCAACAACAACTGCTTAGACGGCTGCGATCATGTGCTGCTTCGCTAGCGCTATCAGCAGCGATACCGACCTTTGTCAATATAGTTCCATAATAGAACTATATTGACAGGTCATGATCGAGAGGATGCGACTGTCCTTTAACTGTCCAATAAGGATTCCTTAACCCTACTTACAAGGCTTTTCGAGGGCCACCCGCGTCTTGTAAGTTGTTGAAAACATTAGTAGTTTTGAACTCATAACCCAAAGGTCGGTGGTTCAAATCCACCCCCCGCAACCAACGCAATCATAAGGTTACGAGGAATTTGCACTTTCGATTGTGGTCTGAAATGGTCCTGTAAGTTTGATTTGCCAGAAAAGAGGCCGTCCACGTGACGGCCTTTTGCTATTTGGTGCGGTCTTGAACCAGCACGCGCTGCACAACGGATGTGTTGGCTTTGCGCTTCGATTCCATGAAGGCTCCGCCGTACACGTTCATCGTGGTGGAGATGTTGGCGTGACGCATCAGTTTTTGCTGTACGCCGAGAGGGGCACCCGTTTCGTCGAGCCAAGCGCGATAGCTGTGGCGAAAAGTGTGCCAGCCGATCCGTCCCTGAATCTTGGCTCGTAACGCCGCGGCCTGGAGCCAGCCGAAAATTCATTGGACTTCGTAACGGAAGTGAGGTTAGTTTTGCGCCAAACGGTGAAGGCGCGGAATCGAAACGACCCCGCTGCTCAATTCTTTCATCGCCGGCCATGAGGGCTCGCTGGTGATGATTCATGTCACCTCGGCAGAGAAAGCCCTCCCCAGTTTCGCTAGTCAGGCCATGCGCAACCGCACCTAGACCGCCTTTGCGATACGGAAGCAGAGATCGGAGAAGCACGGGGTAGGTAATAGAATCCAACAAATGCTAAGAACCACCGACCTTTGGTTCATGGATACTCTGACGCCCCGGTCGTTGACCTTGACAATATGCCATAACTAGCATATTCTAGAGTTGAATAATGACAGCCACTTCGATGAGGCCGCTTCGCTTCATAGGGGATTCGCTGAACGTGCTGCGCGAGCTGCCGGAAGAGGTCAAGGACGAGATTGGGTTTGCGTTGGAGCGGGTCCAGAGGGGCAAGATGCCGGAGAACGCGAAGCCACTCAAAGGTATTGCACCGGGCGTCCTGGAGATTGTTTCCGACTTCAGGGGCGATACCTTCAGGGCCGTTTACACAGTGCGGTTCCCTAAGGCCGTGTATGTTTTGCATGTGTTCCAGAAGAAGTCCAAACGTGGTGTCGCGACGCCAAAGCATGAGGTCGAACTCTTGGAAAGGCGCCTGGCGCAAGTGGTGGATCTGGAGAAGCGAGCTGGAAGAACTTAGGTCGGACAGGATGAATTACGCCAAACAGGGGGAATCACGATGAAGAAGCATGTGTACGTGGAAGGCAGTGGAAACATCTACGCTGATCTGGGTGTTGTTAATCCCCAAGAGGCACGTGCGAAGGCTGATTTGGCTCACCGGATCGTTGACATCATCGAAGCCCGCAAACTGACACAAGTACAAGCCGGGAAGGTGCTAGGTGTGGACCAGCCTAAAGTTTCGGCCTTGAAGCGGGGCCGTCTCACTGATTTCTCCATCGAGCGACTGGTTGGCTTCCTGCTTTTACTCGACCATAACGTGCAGATTACCGTCACGCCAAAACCCCACTCCAGCCGGAAACCACCGACCTTGGAAGTGAACGCGATGGGGGCCGTTGCTGCCGCTCGCCGTTAGCAAGAGCCTGTCAGAAAACCTATTTTCGTCGATGGCCTTGAAAGTACTCCCGGCTCACCGCCGGGCAAAAACCGACTCGGCGGCACAGCCAAAACGTGTTCTGGGCTCTTCTGAGGGGCGGTGGGATCAGGAGCATTTGCGGCCAAATCGCGTCATCCGTGGGATTAAGATCAAGATCAGACCGAGGACAAAAGCGACGCCACCAGCGACCCAGCATTGCCAAAACGAAGATCCTCGAACAGGAGCTTAAGGGTGCCAAATGCTATAACTACATACGCAACCCACAATAACTCCGCGCTTTTCAAACGCGAGCCGCCGAAGCTTAAGGATGAGAGCGACCGAGCAAATCACCACGGTCCGCACAACTGAGAGGCGCGAAGCGTTCAGCATCCCGCTCGCCGAGCCGAGCCTCACACTTATCATCACTGCTAGCGCTGCTACAACGCCAGTCCCGACGAGGCAGGGGGTGATCCAGAGCAACCGTTGTTTCCATTGATCGGTCGAAGCACGCGATCCAATTACGTAGCACAAAAGGGCCGAGACCGCGACCACCCATGCGCCAACGTTCAGAGCGGACGGCACAGTTCCAGCGAGAGCTCTCCCGGCAAGATTCAGCAGGCCGGAAAGGATCGCCGCCGCTGCCAGATAGAAGGACACGTCACGTGCACGCCGAGGCTGAGTTTGCCTGTACGCGCATACAAGAAAGCTGCCGTCACGGCAGCCAAGCACATAAAAGGCGCTTGGAAGCCTTCGGGAAAAAGGAGCAAGCTCTCTGCTAGCAGAAGTGCGACCGCGTAGATGGCACACACCTGCCGATTTCGATTGTTTGCGTCTCCCACGAACCGCGACAGCGCGCCCCAGTAGCACACCGCCTCGTTCGTCTGGCAGCCGTCATCGCCATCGCGCTAGTAGCATTCATACTCTTGCGAGCCGCTGTCGTCCCTCATAGTTTCGGCCAGCATGGCCACTATCGAGGGGCAGCAATCGGTGAGATCGCGTCGCGGCCGATTGCGCTTGCGGGGCACGATACCTGCGAGGCCTGCCATACCGAGGTCGTAAATCAAAAAAAGCTTGGTAAGCATGTGGTAGTCGCGTGCGAGGCTTGCCACAGGTGCTCGATGTCTTTGAACAAGTGCGTGTTCCTCGCGTCAAACGGCTCAGGTCAATCGGCGTGCAAAATTGCGCAACGTTCTTTGATACCCACAATTCTCCTCGGAGGCGATGATCGAGGTCACAGGAAGCTGTGATGGTGGTCACCCTGATTCAATCCGTCCTCAATGACTTTCGTGATTCCGTAAAAGGCGCCCGCAACCGCTCCAATTGCATCAGGGCCGACCGGGCCGTGGCTTGTTCCTCCAGGCACATTTGCGCGAACCGGGTCAGACCAGCGCCTTCATGATGGTGCTTTGGGCGGCACTTGTCAGCGGCTGGTCGAGTTCAGCGATTGTCATGGATGGTCCCTCTTTAATTTCTATTTCCGGGATTCGAGCTTAAAAACGTTGCGGTTCTTTTGAAGAGCGATCACTATCACCATCCAGTCCGTATATTCGAGCTTGAATGCTGCATCAGACGTCTCTCTCCCTCTCTCTCTCTTTAATTCGTGAAAGTGTGCAATATTGAACAGCCGTAGCATCCCGACTTGCGTACGTTGTTTGATCAGCATCGACCTCAACCCGCTGGCCGTTGCGCACCTGAACGTGCAGGGTGATATGCGGACACCTGTGAGAACAATTCACGGTCCTAAAACCCATTCGTTCATTTGCTCGTAATAGCTGCGTACTGAACCGCGATGGCGGACCGCAGCCTTGTCGGGCGGCTATCCTGCACATTCAACAACTCGGACGTCATGGATGGCGGCGTGAGCCCTTCGATGTCGGGCTTGTTGGGCCAGGATTGATCTCGTCATGATCGAATCGACCCAATCAGATGAGAACTCCCAATAACAGATCTCTCTGTCAGTGGTCAAACATGGATCGGAGCTACCGGCAAGGCCATTGCTTTGTGACATGGATCACCATGCAGAGTGTGCCCAGTCACGGCGAAATGTATCTATGGACCGGACACTACAACATCCTCGGATAACAAACAGGGCTGTTTTTGGAGACGAGAATGAGATTCCAGATAAAAAAAATAGCGGTCTTTTTGCTCGTGACAGTTCCTATCGTGGTTCTGCTGTATTTTGTCGTACTGAATCCACCCGGCGTATCGGCGGTTCCAAGCTATGCACGGCAGACCGGTCTGGCGTGCAGTGGATGCCACTACACTCCCCCGGAACTCAATCCTGCCGGACGTAAATTCAAACTGACTGGCTACGTCGATCGAGGAGACGACACCAAAACCGTAAAGGCCGACGGAGGCAAAAAACGCGCCGCCCTGGATCTGCTGGCGTCACTGCCGCTGTCCGTGATGCTGGAGACTTCGTTTACCTCGCTCAAGACTGCGCAGCCGCAAACCCAGAACGGCAACTTCGAGTTCCCTCAAGATATTTCCCTGTTCCTTTCGGGCGCGTGGACGAGCAAAGTCGGAAGCTTTTTACAGGTGACGTACGACACGCAGGACGATCATTTCACCAGCGACAACACCGATATCCGCTTCGCGGACAAGACAAAGGTGGGCGGCAAGGAACTGGTTTACGGCATCGATCTTAACAACAATCCAACCGTCGAGGATCTTTGGAACAGTACGCCGGCTTGGGGCTACCCGTGGATCGCAAGCGACAACGCTCCTACTCCCAACGCTAGTCCTTTCATCAACGGCGGTTTAGCCCAGGACGTAGCTGGACTCGGCGTGTTTGGCATGTGGAACGACCATCTCTATCTGGACACGGCCATCTATCGCTCTGAGCACGTGGCGGGACCGCAGCCGAACTCAGGCATGGGCGCGGGCTTCAATATCCGCGGCGTCGCTCCGTACTGGCGCCTGGCGTGGCAGGAGTTAACCGGAAAGACGCAGTATGAAATCGGAATGTATGGAATGCACCTGCGTTCGACCCCCAATGAAATCACCGATCCCACCGGGGCCAGCATTCCGACGGATTCGTACACGGACTGGGCAATCGACACGCAAATCGACCGCACCATCGTCAGAACCGACGTGCTTTCATTCCGGGCTACCTACATCCGGGAAAACAATGATCTGCTGAGCCTGCTGTTTCAGGGCGGTGGTCCTGGGAGTTCGACTCCGCTGGTATCGCAAGGTTCGCACCATTTGAACACGGTCATGGCCAATGCCGAATATCACATCGGCAACAAGTACACGGGCACGTTCGGCTGGTTCAATACAACCGGGACATCGGATCTCGCATTTTATCCGTCGGGGACTGCCGTGAGCGGCAATTTCAATGGCGACCCGAGAAGCGCGGGATACATTTTGAACGTCTCTTACTGGCCGTGGCAGAACCTGCAACTCGCCGCGCAATACACCGGCTATACGCGCTTCAATGGCGCGGCGACGAACTACGACGGATTCGGCCGCAACGCAAGCGCCAACAACACGCTCTATCTGGACGCCAGGATCTTTTTCTAGAGAGAAGAGAGATAATTGGCTTTCATGGCAGCGGGTTTTTCTTAGCAGCAAGTGAGCCGTTGTTTACAACGATTTCAAAGGAGAAGAGAACAATGAACCGCAAGTTCGCAATGAAGACATTCGCTGTCGTCGCACTGATCGGTGGGCTGGGCGTGGCTTCGTGGGCCGGCGACATCGATGGCAAAGTTACTGGAATGAAGGGCAAGTCAGTAGTTTATGTAGAGGCCATTGCCGGCAAGACATTCGCCGCTCCGACGAATCACCCGGTGATGGATCAAAAAGGGCTGGTCTTTGCTCCGCACATTATGGTCGTGCTCCAGGGCACAACGGTTGACTTCCTGAATAGCGACACCGTCCAACACAATGTCTTCTGGACTGCGATCGGAGGCGACAAGAAAGCAGGACACAATCTCGGAACGTGGCCTAAAGGTGAAAAGCGCGCCTTTACCTTCGATAAGGCGGGAGTCGTTCCGGTACTCTGCAATGTCCATCCGGACATGGCGGGATATATCATCGTCAGCCCGACTCCTTATTTTGCCGAAACGGACGACACCGGCAATTACAAGATCAAAGACGTGCCCGATGGGAGTTACACCTTAACGGTGTGGCATGAAGGCGCCAAGAACCAGTCCAAGCCGGTGACTGTGGCCGGCGGCGGCAAGGCGGACTTCACTCTGAGCAAGTAATTAGTAACTGAGCGGCAGCAACGAGGAGCAGCGGCGTGATCGACGATTACTCCCCGTGTTTTTCATCGCGCTGTTCATTGCCGGGAATGCGGAAAGACGTTGACGCTAGGCCTCCCAAGAATTACAAAGTGCCTTCATGCTGAAACGATTTAAGAACAAGAAGGTCGACGGGGATTGGCTGAACACGAACTTCCCCTGCATGATGGCCTGCCCGGCACACACCAATGCCGGACGCTACGTCGGCCTGATTGCCGAGGGCCGTTTCGAAGAAGCCTATCGCATCGCGCGCGACCCCAATCCGCTGGCCAGCATCTGCGGACGAGTGTGCGCGCATCCTTGTGAGACCGCCTGCCGCCGCGGCGAGATCGACCGTCCCATTTCCATTCGTGCTCTGAAGCGTTTTCTTACCGAGCAATTTGGGCCAGAGTCAAAGCATCCCATCAACGTCAATGAAGGACGAGGGCAGAAGAAGCTTCCTTTCAAAGTGGCCGTCGTCGGCGGCGGGCCCGTAGGACTTTCGGCCGCGCACGATCTCGCCCTGATGGGATACGCCGTCACGATTTTCGAAGCCGCGCCGGTAGCAGGCGGAATGCTGTACTTGGGAATCCCCGAATATCGCTTGCCGCGCGATGTAGTGGAAGCGCAGGTGCGTGAGATTCTCGAAACTGGCGATATTACACTCAAGCTGAATCACGCGGCAGGACGAGACTTCGCAATCTCCGACTTACGCCGTCAGGGTTTCGACGCCGTGCTGATCGCGGTGGGCGCGCACCGCAGCCGCGATCTCAGCATTCCCGGGGTTGATCTCGATGGCGTGCACAAAGGCATAGATTTCCTGCTTAACGTAAATTTGGGCTACAAATTTACGATCGGCAAGAAAGTTATCGTGATTGGTGGCGGCAATGTGGCCATGGACGTAGCCCGCTCGGCCGCGCGCGAAGTAGTGCGTCAGCATTCCGGTGGCGTACAGGATAACGAGCCTTCTGCGGAGAACGTGACCGCAGTCGCCACAAAAGAGATGGTCGACATTTCTCTTTCTGCTTTGCGCATGGGCGCGCGGGAAGTGAACCTGGTGTGTCTTGAGCCGCGCGACCAAATGCCTGCCGCTCTCGAAGAAATTGAGGAAGCCGAACAGGAAGGCATCCGCATGCACCCCGGCCTCGGCCCCAAGCGGATGATTGGCAAGGACGGCAAGGTGGTTGCACTGGAGACGCTCAAAACCAAATGGGTCTTCGATCAGAACAAACGTTTCAATCCGGCGTTCTTCGAGGGCAGCGAAAGCCAAATCGAGTGCGACACCATCATCATGGCAATCGGCCAAGCCCCGCGCCTCGACTTCCTCACTCCGGAAGATAAAGTTGAGCTGTCTCCACGCGGCCTCATCGCTGTTAACCCGCAAACGCTGATGACTTCGGCCTCCGGAATCTTTGCCGGCGGCGATTGCGTCTTCGGTCCGCGTCTGATTATCGACAGCGTCGGAGACGGCAAACGCGCCTCGGTCGGAATCGACGAATACCTTCGCAAGAACAGACATCCCGAGCCCATCATCGAGGTCGAAATACTGAAGCGGCACAGCATGCCGCTCGATTATTTAGACATCAACCGCCAGCCGGTGCCCATGCTTCCTCTGGAGCGCCGCACCGGCGTGACCGAAGTGGAAGTCGGATACGACGCGCCCGAAGCGATTGCGGAAGCACAGCGTTGCCTGCACTGCTGGGTGAATACCATTTTTGAGGGCACGCCGGAAGACGGCACCATGTGCATTCTGTGCGGAGGTTGCGTCGATGTTTGCCCGGAAAAATGTCTGGAGCTGGTTTCGCTCGATCGCATCGAGTTCGAACCTCAGACGGTGCAGCACATCCGTGACAACCAGGAATGTTTTGGCGTCGAACTCGACGAAGTGGCAGCCGATGAACTGGGAGTGGTTACCGGCTCCGCCATGCTGAAAGACGAAACGCGCTGCATTCGCTGCGGGCTCTGCGCCATGCGCTGTCCGGTAGGCACGATCACTATGGAGTCATACAACCTCATCCCTGCCGAACCGACCGGGTTAATCTCAGTGGCGGCTATTGGAGCGGGATTGCAGTCGAAGTAATTTGCGAGATATACATGCCAGACGAAAACAAGACTGCAAGCGCCAGCGACGAATTCAACCGCCGCCAGTTCTTTGCGAAACTTGGTCTGGGCTCACTCGGCATTGCTGCTGCCGGAACAGCTGCCTTCGCGTATCAGTTCCTGGAGCCGAATGTGTTGTATGAGCCGTCGCCCGTAGTCAACGCCGGCAAACCCGACCGCTATCCGCTCGATTCCGTCACGCTTGATGTGAACTCGGGCATCTACATTGTTCACTCGCAGGAAGGCTACTTCTCGCTCAGCGCGGTGTGCACGCATCTGGGCTGCCTGACGGCATGGAAACCGGAATTGGGCATCATTGCCTGTCCCTGCCATGGCAGCAAGTTCAAGCAAGACGGAGAAAAGATCGAAGGCCCGGCACCGCGGCCATTGCCGTGGAAGCGGATCTGGCTTAACGACGACGGAGATCTCCTGGTGGATCGCTCCACCGACGTTCCTCCGCTGCAGCGCGATTCCTTCGTGAGAGTCTGACTTCGAGAGAACCAGCAATGGCAAAAACGGTAGACCAATATTTCGACGACTTACGCGAGACGCGCGTGTGGCGTTCCATCTTCCGCAGCGGCACGGGATCGAGCACACTGAAACGTGCCCTGGCCATCCAGCAAAACGTGTTTCTGCACTTATTTTCTACCAAAGTTCGCACCCGCATGCTCACCTTCAGTGCAACTTGGTATTTGGGCACGTTGACGCTGGGGACGTTCTTTATTCTGGTCGCGACCGGGATCCCTCTGATGTTTTATTACCACCCTTCCGTGCCGCAGGCTTACGCCGATACGAAGGACTTGCAGTTCGTGGTCTCGTCGGGATTGTTTCTGCGCAACCTCCATCGCTGGTCGGCACATGCCATGGTTTTCCTGGTCTTCGCTCATATGTTCAAGGTTTTTTATCGTGGCGCTTACCGCACGCCGCGTGAGTTTAATTGGGTGATTGGCGTTGTCCTCCTTCTCATTACTCTCCTCCTCAGCTATACCGGTTACCTGCTCCCGTGGGACCAATTGGCGTATTGGGCGATTACCGTGGGATCGAACATAGCATCTGCTGTCCCGCTTCTGGGCAACAAAATTCGCTTCCTTATGCTTGGTGGGAACGCGGTGAACGCTAATGCTCTGCTGCGGTTTTACGTCCTGCATTGCATGATTCTGCCGCTGGCGGCGATGTTCTTCGTCGCTATCCATTTCTGGCGCATCCGCAAAGACGGCGGCCTCTACTCCCATGCCAGTGAACCGTCAACGGTGCGCGCGAAAGCTGCGACCGGCGACGCCATCGCGAAGGAGGCGAAATAATCATGTCCGACTCCAAAGATTTCACCGCGGGCGTCGATTCCAACGCGAAGAAGTCGCCGCGCCGCATCGTCTTCATCACCCGCCGCACGTCAGCTCAAGTGAAGGCTGAAACTGAAGATCAGACACAGACTTTCCCCGAGGTCCTGTTTCGCGCGGCCGTAGCGATTCAAGTGCTGGCGATTGCTCTGGTATGGATCGCACTCGTGTTCAACGCACCCCTCGAAGGTCTGGCCGATCCTTCCCACACTCCCAATCCGGCAAAGGCTCCCTGGTACTTCCTCGGCCTGCAAGAGATGCTGCACTACTTTCCGCCAGTGGTCGCAGGCGTGCTGGTTCCCGGCTTGGTGGTGATGGCGCTGATCGTAATTCCGTATTTTAAGGTCAACATCGAAGCGGACGGACTCTTCCTAAAGGACCGGCAGCGGCGGCTACGAATCTTCTATTTAGTCGCGGCCGCTCTGTCGGTGTTCTTGCTGTTTTTCAAGGTGTATGCGGCCCTCGTCCCCACATTCATCATGGCCGGAGTGATGCTCCTGGCGGCGCAGAGTTCGCCGCAATCGTCTTCTGCCTTCCGCCGGTATGTGGCCGGGAGGCCTCTTTCCTATTGGGTTATGACATGGTTTTTATTCGAACTGATGGTGCTGACCGCAATCGGCACATTCTTCCGCGGGCCGGGGTGGGCCTGGGTCTGGCCCTGGCAAGGGTCGTAATGCGCTCATGAAAGAAATACTCAAGTCGCTGTGGCGAAAGTTGTTCGGGGACAGCGTTCGCGCGTTCGGCGTCGTCAGCCTTGTGTTTCTGGCATCGCTCGCGATCGCCCCCGCGAAAAACCACTTCAGCGAGTGGCGGCACTATCAACATGGCTATCTGAAGATGATTCGCAACCGTAGCGATGCGGTGACCTTGCAACGCCACTTCGACGGAGGAATTCAGCAGATCTGGCTGCCCGAACTCGGTGTGGTCGACCGCTGCACAAGTTGCCATGTGGGTTTGAAGGAAGCCAGCCTAAACGATGTTCCCACGCAACCGTTTCGTCCGCACCCCGTAATTCCGCATAAGCTCGACCAATTCGGATGCACGATCTGCCACCGCGGACAGGGCCCAGCCACAATCGTAGCCGAAGCGCACAGCAGTACGCTGGCGTGGGAGCAGCCGATTCTTCCGGCGAAGTACATCGAGTCGTCATGCGGCGAATGCCATCGCGGGCCGCTGCCGGGCACGCCCCAACTGAATCAAGGCCGGCATCTTCTATCCCGCTACGGGTGCGTGCATTGCCATACCGTAAAGCTGCCCGACGGCAGTGCCATGAAGGCCACCGACGATCCGCCCTCTCTCTCCCACATCGCCGAGAAGACCACGCGCGAGTGGATCTATGCCTGGCTGAAAGATCCGCAAGCTTACGCAGGCACGGCCACGATGCCGAATTTCAAGCTGAGCGACGACGATGTGCGAGACATGTCCGCATTTCTTATTGCGAACAGCACTTCGCTGCAGGGAGATACGGCTACGCTTTCGGCGAAGGCGTCGTCTGACCCCGCGGCTGGCGCCAGCTTGTACGGAGAATCTTTCTGCGCCTCGTGCCACGCAGTGCAAAACGCCGCGGGCAACCTGGTGGGCGGTGACCTTGGTCCGGAATTAACCCGCGTCGGGAACAAGGTAAAACCGGAGTGGTTGCAGGCGTGGCTGCGGAATCCGCGCAACTACGACGATGAAACCGCGATGCCGCACTACCGCTTTAACGATTCTCAGGTCGCCACACTCTCCGGATTCTTGCTGGCCAAGACTGATTCCGATCTGCTGGCCAATGTCCGTCTCGATGCTGCGACTCCGGAGCAGATCGCCCACGGCAAGCGCCTGGTTTCCGACTACGGCTGTGCGTCGTGTCATGAAATCGCAGGCATCAAGAAGCCCGAAAACTTTGCGCCCGAACTCAGTCGCATCGGAAACAAACCGGTCACTCAACTTGTGTTTCTGCCGGGCATGCAGCACACGCTTCCCGATTACATCGCGACCAAGATCAAGCAGCCGCGTGCGTTTGGACAAGCTTTGAAAATGCCGCAGTACACGTTCACGCCAGCGCAGATTGATTCGCTCGCCACCGCTCTGCTCGCGCTCAACGACCGAGCTGCCACGTTGCCTCCGTCGCTGACGGTGGCGGCGAAGCCGGACTCGGATTACCAACCCGCAGGCAGAGCTGGAAAGCTGATGACTGACCTGGCGTGCTTCAGTTGCCATCGCATCAATGGACACGGCGGCGACATGGCGCCAGACCTCACTTGGGAAGGCAGTTCGGTGCAGCGCCAGTGGCTGGTGGAATTCCTGAAAAACCCGAACACGCTGAGGCCGTCGCTGATTCGCCGCATGCCAAAATTCAACCTCAGCGATGGCGAGGTCAACGAGCTCACTGACTACATCATGACCGTGTACCAAAGCCCGTCGATTGATCGCGATTCCATGCCGCTGAGCGGCTATCCGCAGGGCCAGGTTGAGTTGGGCAGGCAGCTCTTCTATGGCAAATATGCCTGCCAGGGCTGCCACATCGTGGATACCAAAACGGACAAAGGTTACATCGGCCCGACACTCACGCAAGTCGGTTCGCGCCTCACCGCAGCGTGGATCTTCGCTTGGATGAAGAATCCTCAGACACTGCGCCCGGGCACGATAGAGCCTAACCGCGCCATGAGTGACGAAGATGCCCGCGCTCTGACGGCATTCCTCATCTCGCAGAAGGGCGGAGGCAAATCGGAGGTCGCAAGGGCAAAGAGATGATCCGCCCCTCTCTGACCATCGTTACTTTACTCGCCGTGTTGGCCACGTCCTGTTCGCACAAGACTGCGTCCGTGGTGCCGCCAAAGCCATCTGCCTTCGGTGCAGCCATCGTTGAATCCAGTGGGGGAAAGCAGACCACGCAGGCAGGTACTGCATTGCCCCAGCTCTTGGTCGTACAGGTGAATGATCGGCAGGGATCTGGTGTCACTGGCGCGCTCGTCGAATTCAGCGCTGCACCAGGAGTGACCTTCGATCCAGCCGACGCCCTTACAGATTCCAGCGGCCAGGTCACAGCCAACGTTACACTCGGCGGCATGGCAGGCCGATATCAAGTAACCGCATCGAGCACCGACAAAGCGGGAAAGAAAATTTCCCTGACCATCGAAGAGATCGCTCTCGGTTATCAGCAAACTTTAGGGCGTCAGCTCAACGATCAATATTGCGAGCGCTGCCACAATCCCGAATCGACCGTGGAGCGTGTATCCAACTTCGATAATCTCGAGATCAAGCCGCACCCCTTCACCGAGGGCGACACCCTCAACAAACTGACCGATGACGATCTCACTGCCATCATCAGTCATGGCGGTCCTGCGCTCAATAAGTCGGCGCTCATGCCAGCCTGGGGCGATACTCTCAGCCGCTCGGACATTCAGGCGCTTATATCGTATATCCGCGCCATCTCCGACCCGCCCAACCGCAATGCTGGCCCCGTCTATGCAAAGAATTAGGCCTGTTGCGGCAGAACTGAGACTGCCCTTTGAGTAAGAGGGGAGGCCGTGCGCAACTATGGTCCGACTGTGGTCCAACAACTGTGCTGAGGAAGATAACGTGGAGACTCCTACGCAAGCGCAGACAGGTGACGAGGAAACGGATGTGTAAAATCGGGCAACGTGCCCTATCATGAGTAAGTGAGCCGCGCGCGGGCGTGGCGGAATGGCATACGCAGCGGACTTAAGGAAAACTTGAGTGCTCGTCTGGGAAACCGGCGATGCAGAACTGCTCAAATTCGGGGAAACCTTTAATGGCAATCCCGAGCCAAGCCCGGAGAGACACCGACCGGGAAGGTGTAGAGACTAGACGGGCAGCACCTAAGCTCCGGAGCTTTCGGAGGAGGGTGAAGGTATAGTCCAGACCGCAAACCTGACGTGAGCCTTTAAAGAGCTCCACGTCCGGGCGGCGAAAGCCGTAGACGGCACGAAAATCCGCAGGGCTTAAACGGCCCATGAGGGTTCAAGTCCCTCCGCCCGCACCACATTTTTATTGGGCAGCAGAAGCGCCGGCAAGCGGCGGCGGGAAATGGCAGCTCTTTACGCTGCTGAGAGCGTCAGACCAAGAAGCGCTGGCTGGAAGCTCGACTCTGGTCTAGAGATCAAGCATGATCCATGTTGGCGCGTGGTCGCTCGCGTTTTCCTGCCCACGCGCCCATCGGTCTACACCGCCGTCCACGAGGCGGTCCGACAAATTCGGTGAGAGCAGAAAGTGATCGAGTCGCATGCCTTTGTCCTCCTGCCACCGTTCAAATTTGTAATCCCAGAATGTCCAGAGCGGCCCGTCCGGATGTAGCTTCCGCAAGGCGTCGGTCCAGCCTTGAGCCAGCAAACGCACAAAGGCTTGGCGGCTTTCGGGCTGGATTAACGCGTTGTTATCCAACGATCGAGTCGGATAGATGTCGTGGGGTGTCGGCACGACATTGTAGTCACCGGCCAACACCACGGGGGCTCCGCTTGCCATGAGCTCAGCGGCGTGGGCGATGAGGCGCTCAAACCAGGCCAGCTTGTACTTGAATTTCGGCCCAGGCTGCGGATTCCCATTGGGGAGGTAGATGGAAGTGATCAGGACTCCCTGAACCGCCGCTTCAATGTAGCGAGCTTGATGATCTTCAGGATTTCCCGGCAAACTTGTACAGGTCAGCACGGGAGCGTGGTTTCGCGCGAGAATTGCGACGCCGTTCCAGGAGCGCTCCCCTTGCCAGACTGCTTCATACCCGAGAGTCCGAAGGGCATTCACGGGAAAGGCTTCCTGCTCTGCCTTGAGCTCCTGGAGACTCACCACGTCCGGCTCAGCTTTCGCTAACCAAGCCAGGAGGTTGTCGAGCCGCTTATTGATGTTGTTAATGTTGAAGGTGGCGACTTTCAGCGAATCCCTTTCTGGCGCTGAACAGCGCTACACACCCGGCAATGTGTATTGTGTACTCGTCGAAATGTACTTTGAGCCCTGCTTCAAGATCGGACCGCCGGTCTGACAAATTGCAAAAAATTCCTTTCGTGTTGTAAATCTTTATCAGTTGTTTCGCCAGCGCGTTGTGCCGCACACCTTCGCCCAGGATCGTAGAGCCGAATATTACCCCGCCATCTCTTAACAAAGGCTTCACGTGCTCAAATACGATGCTCTTGCTCGCCAAATTGCCAGGCAGGCAGTGCAAAAGATAGTTGAGCGAGATGGAATCAAATCCAGACATGTCGATATCGATGCGGTGAAGAGCGTTGCCCATATAGCAGGACGGATGGTAGCGACGCAGGCGCTTTGCTGATCTCGCGAGGCTGTGAGGGTTTAAATCGAATAGTGCAATCTTTGGCGCGGCCGACGGGAAGCGGCATCGATCGAGAAAGTAACCGGTTCCCACACCGATATCCAGATGCTTATCAGAGATATGCTGGTTGTAGAAATCCAGGAGCACGTGCGAAGAACATTGCCAGACAAAAGAATTCGAAAACCGCAACACCGCCAAGTCATATAACGCCAAAGTCAGCGGCGTATAGACGGCGACTCCTTTGCTAGTATCTCCGTCGGCTCCGTAGATGTTGGGTTCGTGGTTCATTTTCTCTGCCACGCAGCTTGCCCTGAAGGATCGATCTACGAGTAAACTACCCTAGAACCTACGCTATCAGCAGCATCGTACCCGCCCTTGCACAAGACGCAAGGACGGGGCACCCTCTATGTTGGTGATGTCGGCGCGATCAAAGCCCGGGCCACCCGCCCAGGCGACTGATCCAGGGCGAATGCGTCCCGATTTCCAATGCGACTCGGCTGCGCGGCATCTCGCTGAAGACTTCGCGCAACGCTTTCGCATTCGTGCGCACGCGCTGCTCCAGTTGTATCTGGCCGGATTCGTCCAGCACGCAGTACCAGATGTTGCGATCTCCCAGATCCAATCCGATGGTCAGTTTCTGTTGCGAAATATTCCTGCTCTGCTTCGCCACTACGGTGCTAACCTTCTTCATTGCCGGTCTCCTTTTTATCTGTGCCTCAGAGCACGTCGATAACTTGGGAGCGTACACCGCACCCCGTCCGGAGACCGGCCTTCTCATCCCATCTGATTTCGACACCTCATCCATGAAGTTGTAAACTGCTGGCGTGGGATCACCATCAGATACCCAAAAGCCCAGTGGAAAAAAGCTAGCGGATGAGATCTGGCCTCTCGGTTTTTTCCTTCATACGTGTGTGGCCATGATCATTAGTCCTTTGCTGGTGTTCGGTTCGATGCTGACCGCTGTCGCCCTTTTCAATAATTCGAGAGCCATACAGACGGCCTTTGACGCAGGAGGCGCGTTAAACCCGTTTCTGTGGGGACCGGGATTGATCATGGGGCTGCTTGTGAATCGGTTCGTGCTTAACCGCTCAGCTTGCTGGGTTTGGTTGGCAGGGATCGTTTGGCTGGCGCTTGGGATATTCGCGGCCCTCTCGTCTTATCATGCACGGTTCGAGGGAATTTGTTCTCCCCTCGATAGCATAACGAATGGGTTCTTCAGATTCCCGAAGAACGCTTACTGCGGCGATATGATGAATCTCATACACTTCACACTACCGACTTTGAGCGCTATCGCATACTCCCTCGGGGCTTGGATAGTATTGCGGTTGATGCGGAGGGCAAAACTCTCATCGAACACGCTTTAGGCAGTGATTGACGTAACATCGCGATTACACTCATTGAAAATTAGCATTTTCCGGGGTCAATGAGTGTGATCGGCGGGTGGCCCACCCCTTGAATTGCTGAAGCTAACATAACCGAGGGTGCCCCGTCCTTGCGCTTTATGCAAGGGCGGGTACGATGCTGTCGGCAGCACCGGGTTCGAATTATCGCGTTCTCCTCCACCGCGTCTGCCCACGCTGGGCAACTGCGAAAGTTTCCAGACGTATGAGTCCGTGGTGCCCACCCTTGCAAAGGGCGCAAGGATGGGGCACCCACAGCCGTGGTGATCTCAGCAAGAACTAAAGGGTGGGCCACCCGCCAAAATCCGCACTTGACATTGCCCGATAATCCACTACCATGCGGTTGTGGATAAATTGGGTACAACGTTTGCCGCGTTGTCTGATCCAACCCGGCGGGCAATGATCGAACGACTCTCCCATGGGCCTGCCTCTGTGCATGGATTGACGGAACCGTTTGCACTCTCGCAGCAGATGATTTCGAAACATATCGCCTACCTGGTGCGGGCGCGGATTGTGATCAAGATGAAGCGTGGACGAGAGAGTGTGTGCACGCTTAGGCCAGCGGCGATTAAAACAGTCGGCGACTGGGCGTTTAGCTATCGCCGATTCTGGGAAGAAAGCTTCGACAAACTGGATGCAGTTGTAAAACGAATGAAGAAAGAGGATGTCAGAGATGACAAAAAACACGGTGAACGAGATAGAGCGGATGGTCGTAACAAGAATTTTTGATGCCCCACGCGAATTGGTATGGAAGGCGTGGACAGACCCGAAGTATGTGATGCAGTGGTGGGGGCCGAAGGGTTTTAGCTGCCCCGCTTGCGAGATAGATTTTCGCGTGGGAGGAAAATTTCTCTACTGCATGAGAACGCCGGATGGACAGGAGGGCTGGAATGCTGGGGAATACCACGAGATTGTTCCCCAGGAAAAGATCGTTTACTCCATGTACTTTTCCGACTCGAAGGGAAACAAGGTTGAGCCTGCAGACTATGGAATAGAGCATGAGGCCATAGACGATGCGCACGACGTGGTTATTTTTGAGGACTTTGGAAACGGTCAGACGAAACTCACCCTCATTGGAAGTGAACCCATCGAGAGCGCAAAAGATAGCGGTCAATTGGAGGGCTGGAATGAGCAACTCGATAAAGTTGCCGCAGTTGTTGCGGACCTAGCGCAGGCGAAATAAGAAGCTGAAGCTTTGATTGCGAAACTCAATCGTGGAGAAAGAAATGAAAAAAATACCGTTTCTCGTGATCGTCCTGCTGGCATTCGCATTTCCCGCCCATGCCCAGGATGCTATGAAGAATGATGCGATGAGGAAAGATGCAGCCGTCAAGCCTGCCGATCCGGAGTTGAAAGTCGTGCTCGATTCCTGGAATGAGATTGGCCGCAAGCTGACGGCGATGGCCGAAGATTTTCCCGACGACAAATATGACTTCAAGCCGACGCCCGCGCAGCGCAGTTTCGCAGAGCAATTGCTGCATGCTGCGGGTTCAATGTATTACTTCACCAATCCCGCGATGGGGCAGAAGCCTCCCGCGGCAGAAGACCCGAAGCGCGACCAGTACAAAACAAAGGCCGACATCGTCACATTCGTAAAGAAATCCGTTGCCGACGGCGCCGCCGCCATTCAGTCAAAGGGCGAGAAAGGCCTGATGCAGACTGTCGTATACGGTGATCAGAAAGCGCGCGTTCTCGACATAGCATACGGCATCATCGAACATAGCGGTGAACACTACGGCCAGCTCGTTGTGTACTACCGCCTCGCAGGCCTTGTGCCGCCGGAGTCGCGGCCCAAGAAGTAAAGCTCAAGAGACCAGGTACCCCGTCCCTATCGCGCGCCGTCTGGGCGGGTGGCCTGCCCCTCAAACTACAGAAGCCACCACAGATGCGGGTGCCCCGTCCTTCGCGTGGGCGAAGGGCGGGTACGACGACGGCATACACAACGGGCAGTGTAGGACGGACAACGTTGCGCTGGCAGCATCGCCGCCCACCCTTGCAAAAAACGCAAGGATGGGGCACCCGCCCCCTTAACAGAACTTGTGCGCACTCCGAGAAAGGTCGCGGTAAGTCACCGAGAAGATATAATTCGCACGTGCGACACCCTATGCGGCATGTAATGGCGCTTCGCGTCTCCAAAGCGGTTCTCGTTTTTGCAATCGCACTTTTCTACACGATTCTGGTCCTGAACAACATCACGGATTACGGCTCCAACTACGAGTTTGTCCGCCACGTCCTGATGATGGACTCAACCCTTCCGGGGAACCACCTTATGTGGCGGGCCGTCAATTTGCCGCTGGTGCATACGGTTTTCTACATTTGCATCATCGGGTGGGAATCAGTCACGATGCTTTTATGCTGGTGGGCTGGTGTTCGGTTGCTGAAATCGTATCGTGCGGACAGGGCGCAATTCGCCGCTGCACTAAACGTCGCCATGATTGCTCTGACGACGAGCCTGCTGATGTGGTTGGTGGCATTCCTCGATGTCGGGGGCGAATGGTTTCTAATGTGGCAGTCAAAGATATGGAATGGGCAGGAAGAGGCATTCCGAATGTTTACCATTGTCGGTGTGGTGTTTTTGGTTGTGGTGCAACGCGAGCCAACTCGCGATTAGTCGGCAATCCTTCTTTTTGGAGGCGACCCCACTTGCCCGTCGTCCACTATGAGAGAGGGATTGCGACTAGGCGCCGAAGACGACGCGCGTGCCTGTGGAAGGCATGACTAGCTTCTCGGGCATCTCGCGTTGGATTGCCACTATGGTGCGGAAGCCAGTGCAGTGCATGGGAATCAAGTAGTCCGGGTTGATTTCCTTCATGGCTTCCACGGTCTTGGCGATGAGTTCATCAGGATAGGGAGCCAGGTGCCACCCGCCAACCACAGCATGCACCTTCTCGATCCCCGTGGATTTCTGGATCTGGCGGACGGAGTTGATGATGCCGGCGTGGCCGCACGATGAGATCACGACGAGTCCCCGGTCTTTCACGTTGTAAGCGGTGGCGTGCTCGCCCCAGAAGATGTCTTTCACCAACTCGCCCGGCTTGGCTTCCATCTTGACTGTGCCAGGAGGGAAGTGGAAGGTGGCGTCGCATGCGGAGCCGGGCGCGCCGGCTTCCAGGCGAGCTGCCGGAGGAGACATCTCGAAATCGGTGATTCGCGCGATGTGGCCCGAGGTGAAGGCGTGGCCCGCCACTACGGTGGGCTCCTCCGCGATCACGACCTTCAACCCTCGGGCTTCGAGCTCATCCCGCTTGAGCTCGCCGTAGTCGAGTTTGTTCCCGTCGGGCTGCACCACCCAGCGATGGCAAAACGTATCGCGTCCTCCGGCATAAAGAGTGAGCCCTGGTTTCGCTTTTCCCTGGAGGGCCTGCGCCAAGTCGGGCAGCCCGCCGTAATGGTCCTCGTGCCCGTGGCTGATGATCAGGGCGTCGGCCGTGGCGGGATCGACTTTCAAGCCTTTGAAATTATTCGTGAGCGTGCGGGGTGTGAGCGCGAAGTCCAGCAAGATCTGTTTTTCCTCTGCGCCTCGGAAGGACTCCAAGTGAAAGGCCAACCCATGTTCGGACAACAGCGAGACCTCTGAGCCGTACGGATGAGGCAAAGTATTCCGAGTGATTGTGAGATTACCGATTTTCCCGCCCTTGGCGAAGACGTCGTAAATGTTGTCCACCAGGTTGGTGCAAACGAGGCGGTCAATGGTGGGGATTTCCTTTGGAGCATCGAGGAAACTTCCGAAGCGGCCCGCGCCGCCCACAAGGAACGTTCCGCCTGCTATGGCTCCCAGCTTCAGAAATTCGCGCCGGTGCATGCTTGGCCCTCATCTAACCAGAGATTTTCTTTCGTGGCTTCGAAGACGGTAAACATTCTAAACCCTAAGGACGTGCAGTTCGGTACTGATTTTCCCAAGCATGCCTTTGCCGGCAGTTATCCGAGATGATGGATAGGATCGCTAAGGGACCGGAAGATGTGAAAAAATCAGCTAGTGCCGCAGATGAAACTCCCATAAACGCGGATAACCTACGGTGTTTTCTATCGGCGTGCATCCGCCTTCATTGGGGCACCCACTGGATTTGCCCTGGAAAGACTACGAGATGCGAAAAGGGTTTACAAGAAAACCAAAACCGGATGAGCCCGCGACGCATGTCAAGAACTACATCACGCCGAGCGGGCTGGAGCGCCTCAAAGATGAGCACCGGTTTCTGCTCACCAGGGAACGCCCGGCGGTGACGGAGGTGGTGGCGTGGGCTGCCGGCAACGGCGATCGCAGTGAAAACGCCGACTATCAGTACGGCAAGCGGCGGCTGCGGCAGATCGATGGGCGGATTCGCTTTCTCACGAAGCGAATCGAAGCCGCGGAAGTGGTGGACCCGGAAGCTCCGAGAGCGGGGCAGGCGGCGACGCGGGCATTCTTCGGAGCGACCGTGCGCTATGCCAATGCCGCGGGAGTATCGCGAGTGGTGAGCATCGTGGGCACCGACGAGATCGACCTCAACCTCAACCACATCAGTTGGGTGTCACCTCTGGGACGCGCGTTGATGAAGTCGACGGCGGGTGACAGCGTAGTCGTTCAATTGCCGGAGGGTACAGAATACCTGACCGTGCTGGAAGTGCGTTACGAGCGCATTTCTGTGGAGCCGTTCCGTGAACCACCTGGATCCCAGGCCTCGGCAAAGGGACTTCCTCGCCGATGCTGAATCTACCTGAGGAGTCACAGCCACCTTCTTAGCGGCGGAAAATAGCGTTCCGCGCTATTTTCACAATCTCCGATAATCGAAAATAAGCGAGACTAGCCATTTGCGGCGAGGTGCGGGGCCGCACTTCGAAGCGGGCGGGACTGGGTCCCATCTCGACACAATAAGATAAAAATGGTGCAACGCAATAGGATAATAAACGTACAGCGCAATAGGGTAAGTCGATGCACGTGCCGCTGAACCGGGACGCAATGCCGGCGTTCTTCGATTTTCTCCGCGAAGAGCCGCATCCGGCTGTCCGCGCGGCGCTTGGGCACTTCCTCTCGACTAACCACAACTCAAACGCAGCAACGCAGTGTTAAGACACTACTGAACGCTAGATAAAATTTGGCTTCGGCGGTGAGCACACCGATTCGAACCAGCGACTGATGTACACCTCGGCGTGAGCTTCACCGCAGTAATGCCGAGCCCCGGGGGCGTTGGCGGTTTCAGAATTCCACCGGTACACCGTAAGCTCGGAATCTCCACATCGAATCACGAACCAGTGGATGGGGTTAGTGGTCACCAGTCCACAGACTTCACATCTGAATTCCTGCAGGGATGTCATGCGCGCCGTTCCGTATACCAATGGTTCGTCATCTTCACTCCGCGATCGAGGCTGGTCGCAGATTTGGTGTCAGAATCGTCAGTTCGCCGACCTGTTCTCTCTTCACGGTACCACGCAGATGGGCAGCGTGATCCATCATCCAAACCTCAGGAATGATTTCGCCGACCAGTTGTCCGTGACAGAAAAGCCGTACCACCGCACTCTCAGAAACGACAATTCCCACGGCTTTGGTAACTGCACTCATATTCGCGGCGGCAATGTGACGGCTACCGAGTCCCAACGGCACGTCTACTTGTGCGGCCACGGCATCGAGGTAGCGGCACGCGGAAAGGACAATTCCGTCGCGACTGACGACGAACCCACCATCCAACTGCGCCAATTCCTTGATGGTTCCGCGCAAATTTAGATTGTTGACGTGTCGCGAAGACTCCGGATGCCCCAGCAGAGGATCCAGAATCAATGGTCTGGATTTCGCGAGCACTGCCTTCTCGTCCCCGAGGGTAAATAGCGTGCCGACGCGTCTTCCTTCTCGCCCCTCGCGAGCAATTTCGACGGCGAGGCCAATCAGGGACTCTAGAACGTCAGGATTATATTCTGTGACCTGGCAGAGAATGCTCTCAAACATCCATCAACTCCTCCGGTTTGACTCGACACCACCGACCATCGTGTAGACATACTGGGTTTTGGATGAAGGGAGTAAGAAGAAGATTCGGCTCATTCGGTGTCCTGCGAAACTATCAGTCGCCGGCCTAAGTGATGATGAGCCCGTAGGCCGTTCAATACCGGGGCTTCCCGATCTGATGTCTCTCGCCTGTAAAGCGAGCGAAACCGGTCGATCGCCTCGGCAGCGCGAGTGGCGTCATTGATTACTCATGATGCCGCCTCGCAGCCGATCCCGGAGTGCTGGCCGCAAGTTCGTACCTGCCTGCTTTGCAGAAAGCATATAAAAGAAATTTCATAGAGGCCCGCTTCGACGACGGGATGATTTCGTCCTGCGATGAAGCACTATTTTGCTTTACCCAAAGTACGAATGTAAGTTACCAGAGCATCGATTTGGGCCTTACTCAGCCGAGTCCCGAATGCAGGCATGTTTCCTCTTCCTTCAGAGATCACGCCAGCCAGCTGCGAATCAGACTGTTGTTGAACTTGAGCCGAGTGAAAATCCGAGGCCTGTAAGCTTTTCCCCACCGGGGTTCCACGTCCGTCCGGGCCGTGGCAAGAAACGCAGTTCGTTTTGTATAGGCCTGCTGCTGAGCTCGCCGGCTGTCCGAACCCAAAGGTTGCGGAGGCTGCTAAGTAAGTTAAGACGGCCAAGGTTCTCGCGGGAAATCTTTCAGACATAGAGGTTCACACCTTCAGACAAACATAGATTACATTCCCAGTCCTTCTCGTGCACGTTGCCGCTTTCGCTACTTTGGCGGGCCGCTTGCAAAGAAACTGAAGCCTCAGTCAGGGATTCAATCCCTTGCCATAATCTGCTGCCACGATCGAGAACGGCAATGGACCGTAGAAAAATAAATCCCGGGAGCGCCGCCAGGCTTTGCCGGTCCTCAACTATCTCGATGCGACTAACTCGGGAACCTCAGCCAGTCTTTCGAACTCTTCGTCGGTGAGACGCATCGTGGCCGCTCCAACGTTCTCATCAAGGTGTTCGATCGAACTGGTTCCAGGGATGGGCAGCATGATCGGCGATCGCCGCAGGAGCCACGCTAACGCCATCTGCTTCGCGGTTGCCCGGTGCGCTCGCGCGATTTCGTCGAGCACCTCGCCGGCGACCTTGCCTGCTCCCAGAGGAAACCAGGGAATGAATGCAATTCCGTTGCTCCCACAGTAGTCGACCACATAGTCCCATTCACGGTCGGCAAAGCTGTAGCGGTTCTGCACGGAGGCTATGGGAACAATTTTGCGCGCACGCTCGATATGCTCGCGCGTAACGTTCGACAATGCGACCAACCGAATCTTGCCTTGATTTCGCAGTTCAGCCAGAGTTTCAACCGAGGCCTCGAAGGGGGTGACCGGATCGGGAGCATGCAGCTGATAGATATCGATGCGATCCAGTCTCAGTCGCTTGAGGCTGCCTTCCACCGCCTCCCGCAGATGCGCGGGAGTTGCATCGTGGGTCCACTGATTGGGTCCTGGACGATTCCAGCCGCCTTTGGTTGCGATGACCAGTCCCTTTGGATAAGGAAACAGCGCGTCTGCAATCAATTCTTCACTGACGTGAGGACCATAAGAATCCGCGGTATCGATGAAGTTGACATCCAAGTCTACTGCACGGCGTAGAACCGCGAGCGCGGCCTTGCGATCCTTTGGAGGACCCCAGATACCGTCACCGGTGAGGCGCATCGCTCCGAAGCCCAGACGATTAACCGAAACCTCTTTGCCTAATAAGACCTGTCCTGCCAGTTTTGCAGAAATATTTTTATTATTCATGACAACCTCCAAGATTATTCATTTCACAGTTTCGTTTCACAGTTTTTTTGTTGCGTTCGCGCTCACTAAGTGTGCTTCCCCAAGTTCGTTCTCGAGAGCGGCAGCTCTCGAATTCGCTTTCCCGTCGCGACATAAATGGCATTGCAGAGCGCGGGAATAAACGGCGGGACGCCAGGTTCACCGACCCCCGCCGGCGGCGCGTCGCTCTCAACCAAGTAAACATTGGTCTGATAGGGCGCCTCATTTATGCGGGCAACGGGGTAGGTGTCAAAATTCGATTGCTCAATCACGCCGTTCTTGGCTGTGATTTCTCCGCTTCGGGCCACACTGGTTCCAAACACAACCGCGCCTTCGAACTGCGCTTTCGTCACCTCCGGATTGACGACCAACCCCGCGTCTACGACAGTATCGACCCGTGGAATTCGAATGTCCCCCTCGTCGTTCACCTCTACTTCAACCACGGTCGCAACATAAGTAAGAAAGCTGCGATGGGCTGCAATGCCAAGGCCGGCTCCCTTACCCAGCTTGCGTTTCCCCCACCCGGATTTCTCGATTACGATCTCCGTCACGCGCCGCAAACGCCCGGTCTCCCAAGGATAAATGTCGTAGGCTGCTCCATAGTTTGGATAATCAACTCCAGCAAAATTCAGGGTGCGCGGTTGGCCAATCAAGTCAAGCAGATAGTCGGCGGGATCGCGTTTGGCGCGATGAGCGAGTTCATCGCTAAAGGTTTGTACCCCGAAGGCGTGATAGATATTCGCCACAGAACGCAGCCAGCCGATGCGAACGTGTGCCTTCGCCGGACCGTTCTCGATGCGAAGATTCGGAATGTCATACGGCATATCTGTCCAGCCTTGAGCCAGATGGGGTGGATCTCCGTACACTGCGTTGACGTCGAAGATAGACGTGATCGGAGGAAACACCGAGCGCTGTAACCAGGCTACCGGCTTGCCCTTGGAGTCGAGCGCGGCCTTCATATACATCGCCGCAACCGCATTGTAGTAATCAAACTGGATGTCGTCCTCCCGCGTCCACACAACTTTCACCGGACGCCCAACTTTGTGAGACAGGACGGCCGCTTCGGCGACGTAGTCCGGTTTGGATTTCCTTCCGAACCCGCCGCCCAGAAGCGTAACGTGGCAAATCACGTCTTCTTTGCGAATCCCGAGTTCGCTGGAGACGATCGCTTGCACGGCCTGGGGATTCTGAGTAGGCGCCCATGCGTGAACTTTACCGTCCTTGAACTCCGCCAACGCCACCATTGGCTCCATGGGGGCGTGAGCAAGAAGCGGAACGTAGTACTCGCCTTCAAACGTGTTGGCCGCCGAAGCGAATGCTTTATCAACGTCTCCCTGGCCGCGAATGAACTTCGCAGGCTTACGGGCGGTTTCCTGCAACTCCTTTTTGTACTGATCCGAATCATATGTTTCGTTGGGTCCGTTGTCCCACTCGATCTTCAGCTTCTTGCGCCCTTGAAACGCGGCCCAGGTGCTGTTGGCCAATACGGCAACGCCACCTAAAGGCTGGAAAGCAGGAGGCGGCTTGAATGGATCGATCACAATCGTTTGCGACACGCCAGCCACTTTCAGAGCGTCGGCATTGTCGACCGTCTTGATTTTGCCCCCGAGCACCGGCGGATGCTCGATCGAAGCGAACATCATGCCGTCGAGATGAGCGTCCATCCCATAGACCGCCTTACCAGTGACCAGCTCGGTCAGGTCGTAGCTGGTCATTCCCTTGCCGATGTAGCGCCAGGCACTTTTCGACTTCAGGTGAACTTCGTCCTTCTTGGGCACGGGGAGCTTTGAGGCTGCCGTCGCGAGTTCGCCGTATCCCAGGCTGCGGCCGGATGAAGAATGAACTACCGTATGAAGTTTCGTGTCACACTCGCTGACAGGCACTCCCCACGCCTGGGCCGCGGCCTGAATGAGCATGACCCGGGCCGTGGCTCCGGACAGGCGCATCACGTCGAAAAAACTTCGAATGGAATGCGAACCGTCGGTGTTCTGATCGCCGTAGCGGTGATCGCCGATCGCCTGATCAATTTTCACGCGCTTCCAGTCAGCATCCAGTTCGTCGGCCACGACCATCGGCAGCGAGGTGCGAATCACGGTGCCCATTTCCGAGCGATGAGCGACAATCCAGACCGTTCCGTCCGTCTCAATACCCACGAACACATTGGGATGAAATGTGGCGTTATCTGCGTCCGTACGCCCATCATCAGTACCCACATCGTCGGATGCGTTTCGCAGCAGCATTCCGGGCGCGTAATATGCGCCCAGGACGAACGCTCCCACGCCAGCCAGGCCCTTGAGAAACCCACGTCGACTCACGTTTTCAATCGTGCTCATGCAGGCTCCTGCGCCGCAGCCTTGATGGCCGCTCGGATACGTTGATAGGTGCCGCAACGACAGATGTTCGCGGCCATGCCTTCGTCGATGTCTTCGTCGGTCGGCTTGGGCTTGCTCTTCAATAAGGCGATGGCCTGCATGATCTGCCCCGACTGGCAGTACCCGCATTGCGGAACGTTGAATTGTATCCACATTTTTTGCACGGGATGAAGCCGGTTGGCGCCGATATCCTCAATCGTCCGGATTTCGGCTCCAGCCAGAGAACTCAAAGGAGTAATACAAGCACGTATCGCGTCGCCATTCTTGTGTATGGTGCATGCGCCACAAAGTCCGACGCCGCAGCCGAACTTCGTGCCGGTCAGGCCCAGGCTGTCGCGGAGATACCACAACAGGGGTGTATTCGCATCACCATTGAAAGATTGCGCTATGCCGTTTACTTTGAACTGAATCGCATTTGCCATATCACGGCCACCTTGAACCCCAACCGTTGACGTCACTATCGTCGTCCTTGTGTTGTCACCTTATGCTTCGGTCGTCCAATCGAAACCCAGCCTCGGGCACGAGGCGATGCACTGAGAATAAACGCCCTGTCGATCACAATCCAAGTCGGTGCGATCACCAGCAGAGGGTGTTCATACTACTCTCGGTGATCCCTCATCGTAAAACAGCAGCGCTTCGCTTGCCACCAGAAGATGGCGCCTATGATCTTTATTCCCGGGACCGCGATTCCGCGTAAATCAGTTCGGGGGCGTTGTGGTGCAGAGCTTTGCGAGGACGTCCCAATGGAGACGCGGCTGGAACTGAGTGACGAAGCCGGAGCCGGAGATTTTATTTCCGTTCCCCCGTATGCCGCACCAGGAGATTAACGCTGATCCAAATAGCACGTGCGAAGCCGTAGTCGTACGGAATGGCCAGGAGCCGGTCGTCGTGAATCTCGACCCGCAGACACCTGAACCAGCCAGCGCTGGGCACTTAGGTCTACCGGTTCAACCCGAAGGGTGAATCGGCCCCGCCGCCCCCCTATACGGCTGCCGGCTCATTATGCCGCCCCTTTT
This sequence comes from Candidatus Sulfotelmatobacter sp., assembly GCA_049684755.1. Classification (GTDB taxonomy): domain Bacteria; phylum Acidobacteriota; class Terriglobia; order Terriglobales; family Acidobacteriaceae; genus Sulfotelmatobacter. The sequence continues at coordinate 23,351 of JBAVGI010000120.1, read as the reverse complement.
GGTTCCACGCGATCCAAACGGCCAGCGCGATGATGGCCATGGTTGGGAGCACGTAGAGACTGCCTTCGGGCCCAGTCGGGCCGCCACTCCATATCAGGCCGCCCGAAGAGTGAGTCGTAAACAAGTGTCCACTCGCTACCTGGCCGCTGTCGGGTACTCCATAGAGATAAGACTGGGACCAATCCCAACCAGCGTGCAGTCCCACTGCCCAGTAAAGCGACTTGGTCAGCCATAGGCTCAAGCAAAATAGCAGACCGGCGCCCACGACAGAAAGAATACCGATCGGCGATTCTCCATGGTTGGGCAGATGCGTGGCGCCGAAGGCCAGTGATAGCAGGACGGCGGCCCACCAGAAACCCACACCACGCGTCAGAGCAGATTGTAGATAGCCGCGCAAAAGCGACTCCTCGAATAAGGCTGTCAACAGAAAAGCGACGCCCCACTGCAGTCCATAGCTCCACGCGCTCGCACCATGCAATGCTCTGCCATCAAAGATCAACCAGCCACTCATTTTCAACGCGAGAACCAAAGCCGAGAGCGCCACAACGCCTCCGGCAACCCCCAGCATAAATCGCGAGAGTCTGCGTTTGTCGATGAATCCGTAGAAAAGCACGGGACGTGCTTCGATCTTTGCCATGACGGCGGTCGAGACCAGAACCAGAAGCGCCAAGATACCGGCTGCAAGCGCGGGACTCCAGGGCTCGAGACTCGGGTTGAGCTTCATGGAGTGCAACAGGTGGTTGACAGGAACGCGGGTTACGAGCACCTCAACCATAAGAATCACGATGAAGATCAGCATGCTCCAGCCGGAGCGTATTCCCTGCGGCCCAATGAATGACGAGCGCAAAGTCCACTTACTTGAAGACACCCGAGGCGCGAGCGTTCGTTCGACATTTTGTGAATCCGCGGAGCCTTCTTCGTGACTCCTCATCGTGTCTCCTTGGTGGCAGGCGTCGCACTGGCGGCGAATGGCGAGCCTCGCACGGTCGTGTAGACAACATCGAAAACGCTCAGGCTGTTCAGATTCGCCACGCCGCCGACGGTGATCGGATCGGCGAGGTATTGAACCTTGCTCTCGGCGTTGGTGAATGCAGGCCATAAGGGAAGGCCGGGGGCATTGGGATCGCCCGATCGGGCGAAGTTGACCCAGTAGCTCGACATCTCGTCAGCGAGCTTCCGATCTCCCGCTGTCCAGTTCCAATGCGCCTGGTCCAGATGGTCGAAGACATACCAGAGTTCGGCGAAGTGGCTTGCACCCCAACCCGCGTAGACCGAGTCGACGGGGAATGGTGGCCGCTGTCGAAACGAGTAATAGAAGACAGGACTTTTGTTGGTTTTCGCTTGCAGTCTCGCCCATGCCCACATGTCCCAGCCAAAGCGGAGATCGCGCTCCAGCCCGAGCTGCGCCTGCCGTGCTTCTTCGTCGGTCGCATGGGGATAGGCCGCAACCAGAGCCGGGGGAAGCTTGCCGACGCTATGCTCCAGGTCGCTGTCAAAGGTGGCGGCCGTCTCGTGCGAGACATCCACCAGAGCCCGCGCCTCGTCAGCATTGGAACCGATGAGCAACGGGACATCGTTCTGCTTTCCAGAAGTAAATGCCTGGTAGGGTGAAAGGGGAAGCACATACGGTTCGATCACCGCGTGAACGATGCCGCCGGCGTTGCCGGTGAGCAGAGATGCCGGCAGCCTGCGGAGTTCCTCGAGCGTGGGCGCACCCAGTGAAGCGGCGTACTTGTCTCCGTCACGCTCTGCGTTGGCCAGCAGGAATTTTGGTCCGAGCTGGAGCGGCTCAAACAGGCCGCCGCTCTCTCCGATGGCTCGCTGAAATAAGCCTTTCGCAAGAGGTGAGGCCATGAGCATGCTAACCGACATAGAACCCGAGGATTGACCAGCAATGGTTACGCATTTTGGATCACCGCCAAAGGCGGCAATGTTCCTCTGAATCCATTCGAGCGCGGCGATCTGATCCATCAGCCCGTAGTTTCCGGACGAGTGATGCGGGGACTCGCGCGTCAGTTCGGGAAGCGCAAGAAAACCAAGCGGACCAAGGCGATAAGCGATGGTGACAACAATGAGATCTTTTTCCGCCAGCCGGTCGCCCCAGTACAGGGGCATCGAAGCCGACCCATTGATGTACCCGCCACCGTAGATCCAAACGATTACGGGCAGGTGTTCGTGAGCCGTCTTTATCTTTTTCTTCGTCTCTGCTTTTGCCGGCGCCCAGATGTTGAGATAGAGGCAATCCTCGCTTACCGCCGGAGGCGTCTCGCCCGGCATGGACACTCCAACTTGCATGCACGCTGGAGCAAACGAATCTGCCTTACGGGTGCCAGTCCAGGGCGCAGAATGCACCGGAGCGCGCCAACGCAAGTCGCCGACCGGCGGGGCCGCGAATGGAATCCCTTTGTAGACGACCAATCCATTTGCGCGAACCCCGGATATGGCGCCGGACTCTGTCAGGACTTGCTGCTGCGCGAAAGCGACACTCGCCAGTAGTGCCGGCGTCAGGAATATACACGCGAACTTCCATCGGTTCGACACTGAGAAGTCCTTGGATCTTCGGATTGCGGAAGATCATGATTGCTCTGCTTTTGTTTTCGCCTTGGCCTAAAGCTCTCTTGAACTCCCGCCGCTATGACTTTCTCATTCCTGGCAGATGATTATTGTGCAAAATTGCTCAGATGGACGAAAATCAGGCCGGGACAATCCGACGTCTGTCGCTGGTTGCCTTGGATGTCACTGGGCGAAAGCTTCCTTCGTAGGCGGTGGTTCAGCCTCAGGGCCGGATGTTGGAGTCGCAGAAGTTGGTGAAAGAGTCTCAGGGATGGCGAACCATAGCACCGCGAAGGCGAGCAATGCGATTCCTGAAAGTCCTAGAAAAGACGCCCGGTAGCCTAGACGCTGGATCAATACGCCGCCGATTGTGTTACTCAGAGCTGCACCGATGCCGACCATGGTCGCCAGCGCTCCGGCAGCCACATTGAATCGCCCCGTACCCTGCGTTCTATCTTTAATAACCAGGATGGAGACGATACCGAATATGGCATTCGCGACTCCATCGAGCGTCTGAATCGCAATCAGCGCTCCGACGGCGTGAGTAAGAGTGTACAGAACTCCGCGGATGGGAAGGACTCCGAAGCCGAGCAGCAGGAGCGGTTTTCTACCCTTCGCGGCGGCTTGCCGTCCAATCCATGCCGCGGAGATCGCGATCACGAACTGGGTCACGATGACGCAGGCGGACATAAATGGAGCGGCTGCCTTCAGATTGTCCTTCGACAGCATCTCGCCGAGTTCCGGCAACATCGCTGCGTTGGCCAAGTGAAAGAGAAAGGCCGTCGCCAGGAAATAAATGAGGATACGGTCCTCGAGAAGAGCAGACCATCCCTCAGCCTTAATCTTGCTCTGTTTTTGGATCGCGCCGCGGGCCCGAGCATAATCGATCTGGCCGGCATCTATGGAAAAGAGAGAGATGGCGGCAGGAAGGGCGAGCAATGCGGCGACTGCGAATATCGCGCGGTAGCCGAATCGGTAGCTGACATAGGCGACTAGCAGCGCGGTGAAGACATTTCCAGCCGCATTGAACGCCTGATTCTTCCCAAACTGCTTGTCAAACGCTGCGACGCCAACAATCCCGAGGGTAATCGCCGCGACAGTGGGCCCAAGAAACGGTCCTGCACTGCCGATAAGGAACTGCGCGGAATATGCCCGCAATGGGCTCAGATGGCCCATGAGGAGGAACGCCCCGGCAACCAAAAACCCGAGATTGACCGCAAGCAAGGTTCGTTTGCGATGGACTGCATCGATCACAGCACCAGCTGGAGTCTGCATTGCGACCCCGACCAAGCCGCCAAAAGTCAGTACATAACCAACACTGCCTGGATTCCATCCACTCGAAGCAAGATAGGCTGCCAAGAAGGGACCGAGGCCGGTCTGCACATCAGCGAGGAAAAAGTTCAGCCATTCAAGCGACAGCAAACTTCGCTGTTTTTCTGGTTGTTCGCTCACTCGATCCCTCTCGTCGTCTCTGGGTTATCTACTCAGGATTATCTGCTCAGGGTTATCTACTCTTTGGTTATCTGCGATTTATACTTTCTTCCGTGCCAGCCCAATATCCATTGAACCTTGTAGATTTATCGTGCCCGACCCGTGAGTCTCACTCAATCGATACCGCAAGACGGCCTGGTATCTGCAAAACAGCGAATGTTTGAGAGCGGATGTTTGAGAACGGATTTGCGATTCACTTTCGAGCGACACCGGTCTTGCCGGTGACTGCATCGGGGAACCACTTCGCTTGCATGTCGCGTGAATGGGTTTCAAATGAATGACCGCCGCATAGAACTGTCGCACAAAGATGACCGGCAAGACTGAAAACGAACGCTTCCACAGCGATGCAGAGAAGTACGCCGCCTACCTTGAGACGCCCTTGGGCCGGTTGCGCTCTGACTTAGCTTTCGACAACCTGGAAGCTTTTCTTCCGCGGTCGCGGACCAAAAACTCGTTGCGCGTACTGGATCTCGGCTGCGGCACTGGAGCGACTGCGGTCCGCCTGGCACGGCTTGGCATGCAGGTGACGCTACTGGATTCATCACCGGCGATGCTGGATTTAGCGAAACGCACAGTGCAGGATGCTGGAGTTGGGAACGGCGTCGTACTGCAACATGGGGACGCTATGCGGTTGACGAATTTATTTCCCGCGGCATCGTTCGATGTAATTCTGTGTCACAACGTGCTGGAGTATCTCGACGACCCGAATGCCGCGTTGTGCGGCGCGGCTCGCGCCTTGCGGAATTCGTCAGCGATACTGTCAGTCATGGTGCGAAACCGGGCAGGCGAAGTATTGAAGGCCGCTATCCAGGCAGGTGATTTGGCGGCTGTGGAAAATAACCTCACGGCCGAGTGGGCACAGGAGTCTTTGTATGGAGGCCAGGTACGACTATTTACATCAGAGAGCCTGCAAGCCATGCTGAAGGCGGCGTCGCTTGCAGTGATTGCGGAACGGGGGGTGCGCGTTCTTGCGGATTACCTGCCGTCGCAGATTTCTCACAGCGCGGACTACAAACGGATTCTCGAGATGGAGCGCAAATTGAGCAACCGGCCAGAATATGCCGCAGTGGCCCGCTACACGCAATGCTTCGCACGTTTGCCTTGATGGAGAACAGTCCAGTGAATGATGTCGCCGATAAGTCCTTATCCATTCCATCCGCCGCAACGGTTTCTGATGCTGGGATTTCGCTTGGACTCGGGCTCACCAACGAGTGCAATCTCTCGTGCGCTTTCTGCTACCGGGATCCAACCCGCACGGATCGGCTCTCTCTGGATCAGGTGAAGACCGTCATGGAACGACTGCCGGTGCGCTCGGTGAATCTGGGCACTGGCGAGAACGGGATGCATCCAGAGTTTAAAGCGATCCTCGCCTACCTGCGAACGCGGCCCATCAAACTCACTATCACTTCCAACGGCCACAGCGTCGCTGTTTTGGAAGATAACGAACTGCGCGCGTTTCATGACATCGAGTTTTCTCTCGATTACCCGACGCAAGCGGAGCAAGATGCACAACGCGGAAACGGCAATTGGGAGCTGATCCATCAGCAGGCCGAACGTTGTCTGAGGCTGGGTAAGCCGGTAACCATCATCGCGGTCATGATGAAGGCGAACTACCTGCGCCTGGTTGACGTCGCGCAAGTGGCAAAACGGTTTGACGCTCCCCTGCGCGTGAACGTGTACCAGGCGGTGCGATCCGACAGCTACGCGTTGTCCTACGAAGAGTATTGGCACGGGTTCCAGCGACTTTTTGCGGAGACCGACGTGATCGCTATCGGCGAGCCGCTGGTTCGAGCCATGGCGGGGCTCCCGCCGATCGGCGGAGGATGCGGCGTAAGCACAGTCAGGGTTACGCCGCGCGCCACGACACAGCCCTGCGTTTATTGGCCGGGAGCCGGGGAGCCGCTGGCAGATTTAGTCTCGCTGGGGCTCGACATTCTGGACTCTATCCCGTTCGCGCAAGCCCGCACGGTTCCCGAGGCGTGCCAGCCTTGCGAGTTCCGGGACTCGTGCCATGGCGGTTGTGCCGGACGCCGACGCTTGCAGGGCGCGCTGCTAGAGCCCGACTATTACTGTCCGATCATTCGCGGAGAACGGCGCAGCTTGCAGATCCGACTGGCCGCTACCCGCGATCTGCCCAAGTTCGGCAGTTCCTGCACCACCGTAGTAATCGCCAGGGAGAATTCCTAAAAGCTCCCAGTGTCTGGCGCGAGATAGGTTCCTCCACAGACTTCACAAGATATTACTTCGCAACATAATTAATGATTTGGTTCTCGGTATTAAGGTGCGTAACGGGTGAAAACAAAGTCGCGAGCTTTGACAGGCTCGTGGCAGGGGAAGCAGGTTTTTAGCGGCGCCGCGGCGTCAGGTTTGCCATCTTTGAATTGAGCAAAGCCCCAGCCGCCGGTTGCGGCGTACTTTTTTGAGTCCTTGACCATAAACTGAACGTTTGTGGCGGGCCCCGCCACGAAGGACTGGGCGCGGCCAAAGACCTTGTCGTTCTCCTCGGACGGAACGTAACTCCAGGCCAGCCGAGCAATGATTGTGCCGTCGGGGAAAGGAAGCTTGCCTTCGCGGTAGGCCGCGATCGCTGTGTCATTGCCCAGAATGGCACGCAAATCGTTGAGGCTGCCTTCTTCGTGAGCCACGGAGATCAACTTCCAGTCGCGGTATAGGCGAGGAATCTTGATTCCGAAAATCGGGGCAGCTTCTTCATCGGCATTTCCAGATGCAGGGGCCGAAGAGACGACAACGCCAGTCACGGCTGCAACAGCAATCAGCAAAAAAACGATCCATTTCATAGCGTTCCTCCCTCTCGGTTCCTGGGCGTTACCCTTCGCATTCCACAAACGCGCGTTCAGGGCGAGATCGACTGCTGAAATGAGCGAACCGAATGTCTATTTGCCCAGGCGTCTTATTGCGCGTTCATCCACTTGTCCGATCCGGCCAGCTTAACGGCCAGGTCAGAAATGAAGAGGTGCAAGGGCTTGCCGTCGGCCGTCCCGCGGTGGTCCGTTGAGATAGAGAGAGGACCAGCCTTCTTGTAGGCCGCCCACGTCGCGATCACGACACTCGGCTTCACCGGCCCGCCGCGGTGGTAGATGAATTCCTCCACGCGGTTGTCTTTGCCGACGTAGAGTTCCCACGTGTCGCCTGGTGTGTAACCACCCACCTCGGCAGGATACTTCACCACGACTTGCTCAGCTGATCCCTTACCCAGCGGCAGTTTGTGCATACCCTCATCCGTTACGGTAGCGCTCGCATCCCAGTAAGCATGCAGGGGAAACAGAAGCCAATAATTATCGTTGTTGAAAGCGGGATCGATCTCATTTTTCACCGCGTCGGGTTGGCTGCTGAGCTCGGAACGCATGTAGGTAACCTTGACCGCCTTACCGCTTTTGTCCTTTCCCTCGTAGGAAACCTTGCCGGTCTTGGGCTCCCAAACCCACGAACGGGAAACATTCACTCCAGGGAACTGTGCACTCCAGGTGTAGCGGATCGCATCGATTTGTCCAAATGAATCGAGACCATAGGCCTTGGCGACCTGTTCGAGAATGGGCGGGCGCGTCTGCGCCCAGGAGGTTGAAGCAAGAACCAGCACTGCAAAAGCCAGCAGAGAAATCGCGGTTACACGGCTCGCATTTGTCTTTGTCATAGAGTTGCTCCTCGGCGAATTAAACGGATTTTTCTTGGATGTCGGGCAAAAGACTTCGGATACAGAGAATGCGTCTAGTCCCTTGAGCATGGGATTGCCGCCGGTAGTTTGAACCGGCGAAACGCGATCATTGCGCCGGCAATTGCCACGCATCCGTATTCCAGCGGCATAATCCAGCCCGGAAGCACCCAGGGCCGGCCAAGCGCGCGCAAATACCAAACGTAATACGTCGGGAGAATGCTGACAGTCCAGATGACCAGTGGCAATGTCGAGGTCGGCCGCACAAACGGCAGCAGCCAAAGAAGGTACCACGGATATACGACTGGCGCACAAAGAAGCGATGCCGCCATGGGCCAGGCAAACGCCGCCGGAGACGATGCGGCAGCCTTGCGTCTCATCCAGATTGCGGTAAGAAAGCCGACGAGTACTACCAGGACGGCTGCAAGCTCCGGGGTCGCCACTCGCTCAAGTATCGCAAACACCGGATCGTTGAAGCGGAAACTGTGCACATACGTGCCGAGCGAGCCAACGGGAATCCGGCTGTGATTCAAAAATGGCACGTACAGAAGTCCGATCGCAACCGCTGCCTGCGCGGCGTCGCGTACACGGACACGCTTCCAGTAGAGTGGCAGAAGCACAATGGGCAGAAATTTCACAGCCACAGCCAGCCCAAATGCTACGGCTGCAAACGCCCGCCAGCGCCGCTCCAGTGCGGCGAACGAGACCAACAGCAGCAGCACCCCCACGATATCGATGTGACCGCTGCCCGCCACTTCGACCGCCAGCAGCGGGTTCCAGGCGAAAGCCAGAACCCAATGCGCTCCTTGGCCACTCCTGCGCAAGATATCGAGCAAAACAAGAACGATCGCCAGATCGCAAACTACAAATGCTACTTTCAACGTAAAGATGGATTCATGAATCGCGGTTACAGCGCGAAAAAAAAGCTCAGCGCCCGCTGGATACGGGCTCGCTAAGTATGCGTTGTTCAACGTGCGGGTTTCCGGCGTATGCAATCCGGCGAATGCCGGATCGCCGGGGACGACAATATAAGGGTTATAGCCGAGCCGCTGCACGCGGCCATCCCAAAGATAGCGATGGATGTCATCGTCCGCACCGGGCGTTGTCAGCAAAAATGCAAGATGCCACAGGACCGCGAACGCGAGCCCAATGAAGGTAACGCGGCGCGGAAATTTCGGATTCGAGAAGAACTCACGGATGGCAAGAAGGTAAGCGACGCCAGCAATTCCTAACAAGATCAGGAAAGACGGTTCGCCCCTGCTGCTGAATTTGCGCGAGCATACCGTCAGCGCCGCAAGCATGACGACGCCGAGAACGTACAGCTTGCGGGATGGCGTCAGCTTCACAGGTTTCCTGTGCCGGTCCGCAACGGATGCACTGCCCGCCCCCACTGCTTCAGCCAGGCCGCGGTTCGCGGAGCCCTGGCCGGGGCGAGTTGCAGCTCTGCGGCGAGCCGAGTTAAGTCGCCCTCCACATCGATGTCGTAGAAGGAGTCGGTGTAGCCGATGGAAAGGCGCAGCTCGCGAGCGCGCGCCAACAGCGCGTCAAGCGCGCTCTTCGTGCCCATGCCATCGCCATCGAAAAGCGTTGGATGGGAAACCTTGGCTCCCACGAGATAATAGCCACCGTCATGTGTCGGTCCCACGACCAGGTCGTGCTCGCTCAGTGCCACGAAAGCGCTCTCCAGAACCGCAGCCGGCAGATGCGGGCTGTCGCTGTTGAAGGCAACGACGCGTCGCCGTTGGCCTTGCGTGAAGTGCGCGAACACTGAGGTCAGGCCCGCGGCAAGGCCTTCGCCTTTCTGCGCCACGATACTTGCCACACCTCGCGTCAGCCGCTGCAGTTCCTGGACGTCCGAAGCAGGGCACATCACGGCAACATGCGCCGTGCCTAGCGACTGCACCAGGGCCATTGTGTCGTCCAAGAGGCAGCAGTAAAGCTCGGTCACCGCTTCCACTGGAAGGGTCTGCACTAAGCGAGTCTTGACTCTGCCCGGCCGGGGTGCTTTTGCCATGATAACCAGCGTGCGGCCGGTGTCAGGCAAATGGGTTATATTTTCGCTGGAGAATTCCATAGCAGACTGCTGTGCCAAAAACTCACGCTGGCCGCGGCATTCCAGTCCTTCGCCGCCGAAAATAATAACGCACTATCAGCGAGAGAATAAACCACGCCGCTCCGACAGTACCCTTCAGCGTACCGCTGATCTTCGATTTCCCGATGCGCGGATAATAACTCACCGGCACCTCAACGATGCGAAACCCTGCGAGCGCACCCTTTAGAATTATTTCAACCGCCCAGCCGTAAGTCGCTTCTTGCAGCTCAAGCTGGCGAAGGACACCTGCACGCCCGGCGCGGAACGGTCCGAGGTCGCTTATCTTTAAACCATACAAAATCCTGATCAGGAAAGCCGCCAGCCGGTTACCAAACGCAGCGTGCCAAGGCAACGCGCCGCGCATGCTGTGCTTGCCCAGGCGCGAACCGAGCGTGATATCGGCACGGCCGTCAATGATGGGAGCCAGGAGAAGCGGCAGCTCAGCCGGCCGATCGCTGTAGTCGCCGTCGAGGAAGACGACCACATCGGGGGTGTTCGCATTCGCGAGCCCAGTCAAACAGGCGCGACCGTATCCGCGGCGAGGTTCGTGGAGGACGCGGGCTCCCATTCTTGCCGCGATCTCGGGAGTTCCGTCGGTCGAATCGCTATCTACAACCAAAACTTCGGTGGCAATATCGGCGGGAAGATCAGCCAAAACGCGGCCGATGGACTGCGCTTCGTTGTGCGTGGGAATGACAATGGACACTCGCACGTGATCTGGGTTCAAGTAAGTACGCTCAAGTCAGCACACTCAAGTCAGCACACTCAAGTCACCACCATGGAGAAGACGGCCGTTGCCGCGCCAGCAAAGCGTCGACGCCCCATGTGCGACCGGCCCGCCCCACCGCGAGCGCAAGCGATGCCATCACCGGAACCAGCAGCTCCCAAATCCACGCGGTGCCCCACTCAGAAACCCAAAGGCTACCTAAGTAAAGAAACGCGACAAAGGCGAGCGGGCGCGTCAGCAATCCGACGACGAGCAGTATGCCGAGAGAAATCTCAGTTACGGCTTGCATGGGAGCCGCCATTGCGGGGTGACTCGCCGCCAATCCCATGACTGCCTTCCACGCGGCCGGCGAGTGACCTGCCTTTATGTAATAGCTGATCAGATTTGCGTAGCCCTTCGGAGTGTAGAGACCTTTCCCCAGATTTTCGAAGAAGACCCATACAAACATCGCACCGATCGTGACACGAACGATTGCCAGGCCGTTTGCTGCGGCCCGGTTGGTCAAATTTTGCGTTGGGCTTGCGTTCGTCATCGTCGTGGTCCTCGTACCGATGGATGCTTCGCAGTTTGCGATGGGAAGAGAGAGAAAACATCTTAAGCGGTTTTTCCTGTTCTTGCCAGTGGGATACAGAGATAAGGCAATCGCTGGGAAGGGACCTATCAGATGCCGGCGTACCAGGCATAGCCTGACTCCGGAGACGCGGAGCCCAGTCCCTTGCCGAAACTTTTCAGATTATCGGTGACCGTCATGTGAGTGATGAATTTTACGTTTTTGTAACCGAGTTGGCGGGCGACCCGCAGGCGAAGCGGCCCGCCGTTACCCACCGGCAGTTCATCCCCATTCATCCCGTAGGTAAGAAAAGTTTGCGGATGCATCGCATCGGCCATATCGATGCTTTCCCACCACTCGGGCTGAATCGAGCGGTAAACAACGTATCGAGCTTGTGGCAATACTTCCACCGCTTCCAGAACGTGAGAAAGAGGCACGCCGATCCACTCCGCGATATACGACCAGCCCTCTTCACACTGGATCATCGTGATCTGGCTGCGAGAGGGGTAGCTCTTAAGTTGGTCCAGCGAAAACGAGGCAGGCCGCGCGATCATGCCGTCGACAGTGAGGCGCCAGTCAGCGAATCCTCCGCTCTGCAGACGCTTGAACGCATCACCGAGCGGCGCCATTTCATTTGGAAACGGACGCTGCGAAATCTGGCTCCGCGAAAACTCACGCGCCAGCGAATGCCGTGTCAGTGCCCGTTGCGAAGCGTAAGTCAGCGTCTCGCCAAGGCCCCAGATTCCGCCGTGATCCGGCGGGACCAGTCCAAACTTCTGCGCTAGTCCCGCAGCCACACCCAATGCCGACACGCCCGCGGTGGCCGCCAGTCCGGTCGTAATCAGTTTGCGGCGTGAGATTTTGCCAGAAAGAGGTTCACTCATGTTCGCTCCATATCTGTACCAGGGCGATTTGTGCCGGCGCGGCCGGAGATCATCGCTCGTACGCGGCTGCGAAATCCAGCCAGCCAAACCATCCCAATGTGAACCAGCAGAAAAACTACAAGCGCCAGCGAGACGAAGAAGTGAAGCGTGCGCGCGGATTGTTGTCCGCCCAACAAGTTGACGGCCGCCGGAAACGCAGAAACAAACGCGGGAGACATCGCCAATCCCGTCCAGATCACCAAGGGAAACAGAATGAAGATCACGAACAAGTAGGTGAGCCGCTGCAGCACGTTGTATGACCAGACTTCTGTCTCGCCAGCCCGCCTGAAGTGCAAACGGTCAGCGACTGCGCTCGATAACGCCCGCCACGAAAGATCGGTCCGCCGAGGCAGCAAGTTTCTCGAGAAGTGCCGGGTAAACAGGCCAGAGATTAAATACAACAAACCGGTCAATAGCACTACCCATGCAGCTTGAAAGTGGAGATACCGGCTCCAACCGTTCTGGTCAGGCAGCACGAATCCGTAGCCGGTGGGCACTAATGCTCTGGAGGCCGGGATCGGCAATTTGAACAGCGGTGTCGTCAGATCGTTGCCAGTTTCGCCCCAATAGAAGCGCGGATGAGAAATCACAATTTCAACTCCGCTGATAAGCAGGGCAAAAAAACATAGAGTGGTGATCCAATGAGTCACGCGGACAAGCGCAGAGTGGCGCGGAGTCACCGTTGTAGTCGGGACGGTGGACGGGACATCCGACACAGAACCGGGAATGCAAGCGGAATCGCTCACACGCGAATCGTATCATGGGTCCCGCGCATTGCGAACCCGGACCGAACGTGCGGACTTCAATTTGCCGAATATGAGCCGCGGCAAAACGCTCGGATCGTTGGCGTAAAATCGATATCACAAATTATTCGGCAGATACAGTCGGGGAAACAATGAACTGGAAATCGTTTGGCAGAGGGCTTAAGTGGATTGCACAAATATCGGTTTTGTTGGCAGGTCTATGGTGTCCGGCCCCGGTTCGTGCCCAGGCCGGTTCCGCAGCGCCATCGACACAGCGCAAGACTAGCACTCCTTACACGGGCGATCTTTCCATTTTCGAAACTCGGGGACGCGATGAGCGCCTGCAGATCAACCGCGTCATGGACATGCTTGGCATTGAGCCCGGCAAGAACGTTGCCGACATTGGCGCCGGATCGGGCTGGTTCACAGTGCGCGCCGCTCGCCGCGTCACGGGCTCGGGCACGGTTTATGCCGTGGACATCAATCCGGAAGCAATTCGCTTCATTGGCCAGCGGGCGAAAAAAGAGCAACTCCAGAACATAAAGACCATCCTCAGCAAACCCGACGACCCACAGCTCCCAGCCGACAGCGTCAACGCGGTGCTGCTACTCAAGACCTACCACGAGGTCGCCCATCCGGTGGTGCTGCTCAGGAACCTTCGCTCGTCCCTTAAATCAGGCGCCAAGATTGGCATTATTGATCGCAATGGCAACGGAGAGAATCACGGCGTGGGTAAGGATGTGATTGTTCGCGAAGCTGCTCAAGCTGGATACGAACTGCGCGACTCGCAGGATTTCGTGAAAGGCGACGGAATGGATTATTTTCTTATCTTCACTGCGAAACCAGATTAAAAGCACGCGGTTAAAAGCAGCTACACCTACCGGCCGATTTCGCTATGCCTTGGTCACGTTCGCGGTTGACCAACTCCTCACAAATTCTCCTAGCCGTACCAGCGCCTCGGGAAATTTGTCGGTCACGGCCGCGAATCCAAGGCGAAAATGCGAGGGTGCATCCCAACAATCTCCGGGGGCGAGGAGGATGCCCTGCTCCGCGGCCGCCTTGCAAAAGACGCGGGTGTTCTCTCCACTGACTAGCCACGGGAAAGCGGTCACTCCGCCACGAGGAGGAATCCAGTCCAGCGTCTCGCGATGCTCGGACATAAAAGAAGCAAGCTGCCGAAGATTTTTAGTTGCCGTTTCCTGCGTTCTCCCAAGGACGATCGTCCGGTGGCGCATCGCTATCTCCGCCAGCATTTCTCCGGCAGTATTATTTGAAATGGAAAAAGTGGTACGCGCATTACAGTAACGCTCGCGGCGCCTGGCATCGTGCTCGATCATCCACCCCGTGCGCACCCCGGATAACGGGAAAGCTTTCGAGAAATCATGGATGACAGTGGCATGCGGCAGACGGGAAGCTGAACTTGTCGCCTGTCCGCCGTGAATAGGGTGATAGATCGGGTGGTAGACTTCATCGCTCACAAGTTGAATTTCACGGGACGCGGTGAACTCGTGCAAGTCGTCAAGTTCCGCGTCGCTAATGGTTGTGCCAGTGGGATTGTGGGGACTGTTGATCAGGACCAGCTCGGTATTTCCATCCACCAGTTGCTTGATCTCATCGAGATCGATGCGGAAGTCATTCTCCTTGCGAATCGCGTAGTAGCGAGTCTCGATTCCAAGGGATTCGGGCAAAGCGGAAAATGGCGGATAGCCGGGTTGAGGCAGGACAACATTGGCTCCAGCTTCCGCAGCCAGCCAAAAGAGAATAAGCAGCGCCTCAGAGGCGCCGGTGACAACTTGAACAGTGTCGACATTCACATCCTGCATATCGGCGATGGCTGCGCGCAAGCCCTCGGCCCCCGCGGGGCGGCTATAGCGCAAATTGTGATTCAGGAAGCGCTGCCGCTCTTCCTCTCCCGCGAGGTTCAGTATCTCATTCAGGGTCCAGCGCGGTCCTTCGCTCGCCGCCAGGTTGAATTCGATATCGTGCTCGTAAGTGTCGAGCCACATATCCAGCAGGAAGGGTTTCAATTGCATGCTGCACCTCGAAGTGTTAGATCAGCCGATCGTCGACCGGCCTCACAAAACTTTAAGGGCGCGGTTCTCTAACGTATTTCTCAAGGCAGTGCGAAGCTGAAAATGTCACTTCCCGCCGCGATGGCCACGTATTGAACTCCATCCACTGCATAGGTCATGGGAGAAGCCCGCATTTCCTGACCCGTATTGAAGTGCCAGAGAGCGCGGCCAGTCGCGGCATCCACTGCTTCGAGGGATCCGCTATCGTCTGCAAAAAATACTAATCCAGCCGCGGTGGTTAATGTTCCGCCCCATGAGCGGCCCTGGCCTATTTGCGGATAACGCCAAACCGGTTTTCCATCCGCGACGGAGAGAGCCAGCAGAATTTTCTGCGCATGCTCATCGGGCGGAAGTTTCGTGCCCGTGCCGTAGTACGTTTGTCCTTGTACAAAAGGTTTCGGATTTGCGAAATATTGATTGCAAGACTCGAGAGCCATCACATAGAGCAATCGAGTATCGGGATTGTAAGAAGGCGAAAACCAATTCGTGGCTCCATTAATACCGGGACAGATTAAAGCGCCTTCCGCAGTCGGGATTCGACCGGAAACAATGGGCCGGCCGGACGCATCTACACCCTTGGCCCAATTCAATTTTTCCACGAAAGGAGTGGCTTGAATGAACTTGCCGCTGACCCGGTCGAGTAAATAAAAAAAGCCATTGCGGTTCGCCTGAATGAGCAGTCGCTGGACCGTACCGCTTTGTTCTACATCTGCCAGCACCGGAGTTTCATTGGCATCGTAGTCAAACAGGTCATGTGGGGTGAACTGGAAGTACCATTTCAACTCTCCTGTATCCGGGTTGAGGGCAAGAACGCAATCCGTATAGAGGTCGTCGCCGTGGCGGGAATCTCCCACAAAGTCAGGTGCAGGATTGCTGGTTGTCCAATACAGAGTGTTGAGCTCCGGATCATACGTACCCGGCATCCAGGTTGTGCCGCCGCCATGCAGATAAGAGTCGCCGCGCCAACTCGAGGAACCGAATTCCCCGGGCCCGGGAATCGTCCAAAAGCGCCACTTCAGCTTTCCGGTGGCAGCATCGTAGGCAGCCAGGAATCCTCGCACTCCAGAGTCGCCGCCGGAGGTACCAACGATGACTGTCCCGTTCACAACGAGAGGGGTGCTGGTCGCGCCGTAGTGTTTGGCTTTGTCTGCATATTCAATGTCCCATCGCAAGCTCCCGGAGCGAGCATCGAGGCAGAGCAAGTGGGCATCGTCAGTTTCCACGTACACAAAATGCTGCCACAGCGCCACGCCGCGATTCTTGTGAGCCGCGGCATCATCGAGCAGTCCCGAACTCACCGGCCTTTGGTAGTGCCACACCATCCGTCCGGTTCGCGCGTCCAGGGCGAATACATCATTGGCCGAAGTTACGTACATCACTCCGTCAACAACCAGAGGAGTTACCTCCAGATTCTGAGAGTTGCCGGGATGGAATACCCACATCGCGCGGAGTTGTGCGGCGTTTGCGACATTGATTTCACGCAGATTACTGTAGCGCCGCCCGGTATAATCGCCGTTATAAGAGGTCCAGTTCGCCCCCACCGGCCGCCCCAGAAGATCTTCTGCGCTTACGTCCCCGGCGGCAGTGATGGGGGAGTGCGTCTGACCCTGCCCTGCCGCGGGCACTCCAGCGCAGATCGCGGCTACCAATAAAAGGATGAGTGCTTCCGCGGGCCATTTCATGTCAGCGATTGTCGCCGCTACCCACTTGCACTTCCTGAAGAGAACCCCAGTCCACACCGTGATCATCTTCCAGGTGAAGAGAGACTCGCGCGGGTTTTCCGGAAGCGGAAACCTCCGCATCAAGGAGCACCGGTTCAGCCGGAGTGACATTGGCAATTGTCATGGTTCCGAGGCTCGAACCATGCTCGTTGTAGAAGTGAGCGACGAGGTGGCCGGCAGCGAAAACCCCAAAAGAACCTGAAAGCCGGATTTTGCCGTTGTCCAGACGAACGGTTTGTAGCGGGCGTATCACGATGCCGGCATCCTTCACCCCGTGAAATTCGTTTCCGGCCCGCGTCGGAAACCATTCCGTGTCCAGAGCGCAGGAGTCTCCCGGCCGCAAACGGCACATCGGACTATTAACCTCCGCTTCCAAGTAGTAAGGAGATGCATCCGTATCGTCACTGAGGGAAGGTATTCCGTCGGCGTTAAGCCTCATTTCCGGTCCGTTCGTCCAGAAAATGACGGAAGCCTTGCCAGGATATGGTTTGTTCTCGTCGAACGGAAAGCGTTCCACCATGGCGTACTTGCTGCCGCCGTCGACTACTGCGAGCCAGCCTTCTGTCGAGTCCAACCACAACTCAGCCGCCATGTGCACGTAGTGCACGGCAAAGAAGCCATCGCTTCTCACCGACACGGCGGAATTCTGCGCCGGACCGAAGCGAACATGATAGCGGTTCAGATAACTGCTGGACGGGTTCGCGGGGGTGAAGGTCCAGAAATCGTGGTTGAAGCCGGAGGTCGAGGATGGATCGGCGGTGTTGTACTGCGAAACCGATTGCATCGACCATTCCACGGTGTGCCCACTCATGTTCTTCATGGACGCGTGAAACCGGATTCGCGGGGAATCGGCATCCAGGTGAATCGTGCGCATAAACTGGATCCCGGTCTGAGGATCGGCCGGACCGGTCAGTTCTATTTCGCACTGCTGCCCTTCTGAAAGCTTTCGAAAGGTGAAAGGCCCGTCATCCAATAGATCAGAGTCGCCTACCCAATGTTGTTCATCGTCATTCCCCTCGGGCAAGAGCCACAGCTTGTCGCCTCCGTAGTTGAACCACTCACCCTGGGTTGGCGGCTTGTGTGTTCCTGCAAGTTTTGGATTAACAAAAAGGAAAGGGTGCCCGGCGAAATTGACCTGCATCAACCGGCCGCCATTTTGCGGCACGACGATCAGCTGTACCCAGCGATTGGAAATTTGCTCTGCACTCCACCCCTTGTAGTCGACGGCTTCGACGCGGCATCCGGTAGCGGCTGGCGAAGTTGCTTGAATCGGAGTCTGAGCGGCCGCCAGCCACACCTCGTAGGCGGCAAGAAGAAAAACCACGGCCACTCGTCGCACACGATGTGCCAGTGGGAAATGCGTTGTCATAAGTGCGCTTTCCTTTCAGCAAGCAAGCCGCCGGAGCTGAGGGTAGCATGCACGCAGGTTTCAAAGCCCAGTCTGCGCCAACAAAACGAAATGAAATGCAATCAAACGAAATATTTCGATTTGCGTCAAGCGAATTCTATGTTATACCGAGTGGGAAAAAGAATATGAGCGCGTCTCCCCGGGAACAAAGTTGAAAACTCTGCTGGTATTGCTGCTGCTCTCGCCCAATCTGCTGGCCCAGAACTGGGAAATCGACCGGAAAATCGATCCCACGTGGTTGCATCGCTACGTTCCACATCTGAGCGAAACGCAAGCGGATCTTGCGTCCCCGACATGCCACTTTAAGGCAATCTTCGGTGAAGGCGATGCCAATGATCGAACTTTGCAGAGTGTTGCCCGTTTCGCTGAGGTCACGCTCGATGCCCACGGTAATTGCCCGGCCACGCTCTACGATCATGAAGAAGAGATCTATTTCGTTCTGCAAGGCAAAGCCGATCTGCGCTATGGAGATCAAAAGTACGCGATGCGCCCGAATGATTTCACCTATCTGCCTCCGGGCCTGAAACACTCGATTGCGAATACCTCCGATCAACCGGCGGAGGTTTTAGTCATGAGTTTCAAAGTGCCTGCGCGAACTTCAATCGACGCGCCAGCGCCACGGCCCAGGATTGTGAATCTGGGTGACGTGAAGGAAGAAACTGTTGAGGGTCATCCCACATCGGTTCTCTACAAACTCCTCCTCGGACCACGAAATGGCAAGCGCGACGCGATCGACGATGCGTACGTTGTGACCAGTTTTTTCTGGATGAACTTTGCGCCGGGAGGGACAAATTTTCCGCATCATCATGAAACCGCGGAGGAAATTTATCTTGTCCTGGATGGAGAAGGCGAAATGGTAGCGGGAGGTGGAATGGACGGCATCGCAGGGCGCTATCCAGCAGAAGCTGGTGACGCATACTATTTTCGCCCCAACTGCACGGTGGGGTTTTACAACCAGAACAAACCGGGAGCGAAGGCGGTCATTCTGGCGGTGCGGTCGAAGATACCCCTGCCTGAAGGGGAAGATTAGATTGCTGGTCTTTAGCTCGTTCTGTCACGAACAAGAGCGCGCGGTCATCTGCGCATTTTCGCAAATGGTTATTGAGGAGATTTCCTAATGCATATCCAGAATTCGAGCCGGCGATCATTCGTTAGATTGTTGGCGGCCGCGCCGCTGCTCACCCAAATTGGCGCTCGTGAACTCTACGCGCAAGCCGCCACGGCTATCGGCAGAGACCCTCGGCAGAATGTATACACCCAGTTGGGAGTAAAGACGGTGATCAACTGCCGCGGGACCTGGACTTATCTGAGTGGATCGTTGGAATTTCCCGAAGTTCGCCAAGCGCAGTGGGAGGCGTCCCGTTATTTCGTGAATATGTTCGACCTGCAGCGTGGAGTGGGACGGCGTTTGGCCGAATTAACTGGCGCGGAATCTGGCATCGTGACTTCGGGCTCAGCCGGAGCGATGTCGGCGGCAACGGCTGCTTGTATGGCCGGGAGCAACGATAAATATATTTGGCAACTGCCCGACACTACCGGACTGAAGCACGAAGTAATCATGGTGGGCGGCCGAAGCGCTTTTGATAGTGCCATCCGGCTTACCGGCGCCAAACTTGTCCTCGTATATTCCTCCGACGAACTCACCAACGCCATCAACGAAAATACCGCGATGATCTACACCACCGATCTGGGTGAAAAACTGCGGCAAGAAGTGGCAATCGCGAAGGCCCATAAAATTCCTCTCCTGCTGGATGACGCCGCAGGCATACCACCCGCCGACAACGCTAAACTTTACGCCAAGATGGGCATCGACCTGTACTGCTTCTCGGGAGGGAAGGGATTGTGCGGGCCGCAGTGCAGCGGCTTGCTTCTGGGACGAAAAGATCTTATCGAGTCAGCGCTCATGAATTGCAATCCGCGAGAGGGAGCCATTTGCCGTCCGATGAAAGTTGGCAAGGAAGAGATTATTGGCTGCCTGATGTCGCTTGAGACCTGGCTGAAAATGGACGAGAAAAAACTCTACGCCGATTGGAATGGCCGGGTGGATCGAATCCGAAAGTTGGTGGACACAGTGCCCGGCGTAAAAACCGACATCTATATTCCCGACGATGGGAACCGCTATCCAACGCTCAGGGTCTCCTGGGACACGCATGCGTGGGGATTCAGCATTATCGATTGCGTTCAGGAACTGCGTGCGGGTGATCCGGTCATCGAAGTGCTGGGACCAGATAATCCCAGCCTGGTAACTGCGGTGCGCGAGGGTAACCCGAACCGGAAAGAACGCAAGGAGCCAGACCACATCGAACTGATTTCAATGACTATCAAGCCGGGTGAGGAAATCATTGTGGGACAAAGATTGCGCGCGGTTCTGCGTGCGGCCCAGAAAAAATCCGCGGCTTAGAACTGGAAGGAAATTTACTTGCGAAGAAGACGCCAGACGGTCCAATTGCGATTTCTATTGATTATCTTTCTGCTTTCTCCAGCCCTCGTCGCAGAAGGGCAGGTGCGGGCCGTCGTTCCCGCGGCGACTTCGGCTCGCGCGAATCGATTCTACTCGCCCGCTGTGGACGCCGGAGACTACATCTACATCTCCGGTCAAGGACCGCGCCGTTCCGACGGAAGCTTACCAACGACTCTTGATGCGCAGCTCCGCCAGGCGCTGGATAACCTTAAGGCGATTGTGGAATCCGCCGGCTTGACGATGGAGCACGTTGTCTACACCCAGGTTTATCTTGAGGACATCAGCAACTACGGCGAAATGAATCGAGTCTTTGCCGAGTACTTCACAAAAACTCCGCCGGCGCGAGCCGTGCTGGGCGTTGCTCGCATTCCGGATCCGCCCATTCAGATTAGCGCGGTCGCAGTTCGCAGCTTGACTGACCGGCGGGCGGTCTATCCGGCGAACTACAATCAAGGCGACTCGGCTTCGCCCGGCATTCTTACTCACGATCGGCTTTTTATATCGAGCATGTCTGGCAGCGATCCCATAAGTGGCAAGATTCCGGACGACCCCGCAGCGCAAGTGGATCTAGCGCTTGATCGCGTTCACGCAGTCGTGAAGGCAGCCGGTCTCGAACTTAGCAACATGGTTTTCGTCAATCCGTACCTGACTTCGGATATCCCATCGCGGGTGATGAACCAACGTTACGCCCGGCGTTTTGAGTTCGGCAATACTCCAGCGCGTGCGACCATTGAAGTGTCGAGTTTGCCCGGTGGCGCTCACATCGAATACACCGGCGTGGCGGTTCGCGACATGCGCCAAAGAAAAGCTGTTCGTCCCAAAAATATGCCGCCGAGTCCTACCGCCAGCCCGTGTGTTTTTGCCGGCGACACTTTGTATTGCTCCGCCAAAGACGGCTTCATTCCAGGTCCGCACGGCGGCATCTACGCTTCTGCCACGCAACATCAACTGCGGCAGACCATGCGCAATCTCCTGGACAACCTTGAAGAAGCCGACATGAATTCCAATCAGGTTGTAGCCACAAACGTCTACCTCGACGATTTGTCTGACCTGCAAGCGTTTGACGATGTATACGCGCAATATTTCGGCTCGGTGCCCCCGGCACGAACCACCGTTCAGCAAATCGCGCCCACCAAACGCGAAGCCGATAAAGAAGGTCACTTCCCCGGGCTGGAGCAAGTCTCGTTCATCGCGGTTCGAACACATTCCACGCACTGAACGATTGACTCGTAGAGTACTTGCGGGAGCTGAGCGGAACCGGTTCTGCGACGGCACTGAGCACGACGATTATCTGAAAGAGGTTGGTATACTCTGTGCGATCACCAGTGAGCCTGGATGGGAATCATCGTGGTTTGAGATTGCGATAATGGATACGCCCAAGGAGTTAAACGAGGTCGTTCTTCCGCAGACTGTTGTCGGCCCGCTCACACGCGCAGCGATTTTTCTAGTCGTCTGCATTCGCCCGGAGCAGGACAAATATTCAGCGATGCGATCATTCTGCGCGGACCTTTCAGGGCTGGTGCGCGCCGTCGAATTTCGGGACGCGGAAGCCGGTCTTACATGTGTGGTTGGATTCGGGTCGGAGGCATGGGACAAGCTCTTCGGATCCCCTCGTCCCGCCGGACTCCATCCGTTTCGAGAGATTGGCTCAGACGGCCGCCACGCCGTCTCCACTCCGGGTGACCTCCTCTTTCACATTCGAGCCAAACGCCACGACCTGTGTTTTGAATTGGCCGCACAGATTATGGATAACATCGGCGACGTTGTTTCGGTTGCCGACGAGGTTCACGGCTTCCGCTATTTCGATGATCGCGATGTCATCGGGTTCGTCGACGGCACAGAAAATCCGCGAGGCGGTGCAGCGCACGAGGCTGCAATTGTAGGTGACGAAGATCCTGCCTTTGCGGGCGGCAGCTACGTCATCGTCCAGAAGTATCTTCACGACATGAAGGGATGGAATGCCCTGCCGGTTGAGACGCAGGAGCGCATCATTGGCCGCAAGAAGCTGTCAGACATCGAACTGAAAGACGCCGAGAAGCCGCCATTCGCCCACAATGCACTCACTTCGATCGAAGAAAACGGAAAGGAACTTAAGATTCTGAGAGACAACATGCCTTTCGGGAGGCCGGGTCACGGCGAGTTCGGGACCTACTTCATCGGTTATAGCCGCACTCCGCGGATCACTGAAACGATGCTTCAGAATATGTTCGTGGGCCGTCCCCCTGGCAATTACGACCGCCTGCTCGATTTCAGCAAGCCAGTTACCGGGAGTTTATTTTTTGTACCGTCGTCAACGTTTCTCGACAACATCAGCGGAGACCCGCCGAAGTGAGCCGCGACCGGAGCATCGCCGACCATGCAGACCAACGTTACTCCGCTCACACCGACTCATGTCGCGAGCGCTGTGTAATATTGAAGGTCAGTGCAGCTACTCGAAAATATTCCGCTGGCGCCGCTCACCACGATTAAAGTCGGGGGGCCGGCGCGGTATTTCGTCGAAGCCAAAGATGTTGGAGAAGTGCAGGAGGCGGTCGCATTTTCGCGCGCGCAGGATTTGCCGCTGTTCGTTCTGGGCGGCGGCAGCAATCTGGTGGTGGCGGATGCGGGTTGGCCCGGGCTCGCACTGAAGATTTCTATCGACGGCATTGAGCAGAGTGCCGCACGCGACGAAAATGGCAATGTTATTTTCCAAGCCGGTGCGGGCGAATCCTGGGACAAGTTCGTTTCCCGTTCGGTGATGGCGCGTTGCGCTGGAGTTGAGTGCCTGAGCGGCATTCCGGGCAGCGTAGGCGGCACGCCGGTGCAGAATGTTGGCGCCTACGGGCAGGAAGTCTCGGAGACCATTGCGTCGGTGCAGGTGCTCGATCTGCAAGATTGCCAGGTGCGCGAATTGTGCCGCGAAGCCTGCGGCTTCGGCTACCGCTCCAGTATTTTCAATAC
>JBAVGI010000119.1:0-3134 GCA_049684755.1 Candidatus Sulfotelmatobacter sp. | reverse complement strand
GTACAAAAGTCGCCCGCGACTTCGGTTGGCGGCCCGTAACTGAGTTGACTCACGAAATTCACGAAGGAGATCAATCCCTACGGAATGACTGGCCCTTGCAGTATTGGGGGTTGGAACCTTTTGATCGCCGGCGAAGCGACTGGGATGTACGCTATACATCCGTATTTCAAGTCGGCGAATCATCCTCGGCAAATACGCCTGCGCGGAGTTTGCGTGAGAAACGTGAACACATGCTGGTGCACGATCACTAGACCTCTCGCTACGTCTTGTCCTTCGGGGCTAGCATGAATATCCACGTCATGAATCCGCTTACCGATTCTCGGTGGGACGACTTGGTGGCGCGACACGCTCTGGCATCGGCATTTCACCAACGCGGATGGCTCCGGGCATTGTCTCTAACTTACGGATATGAGCCAATCGTGCTTACGAGTGCGAGCGATGAAAAACCAATATCCGATGGCATCGTTTTGTGCCGTGTCTCCAGTTGGATTACCGGAACCCGCATGGTCTCGCTTCCATTTTCGGACCATTGCGAACCCCTGCTCGATGACCCACAAGACCTTTCCGATTTTGTGGCGTGGTTACGTGCCGAGCGCGATTCTCAAAAGTGGAAGTACGTAGAGCTACGCCCCCTGGCGCAAATTCGTGACAACTCTAGTGGGCAGCCGAGTCAATCGTATTGCTTTCACGAGCTTGATTTATCCATGGGGTTGGAGCAGCTGTTTCGAAATCTGCATAAAGATTCTATCCAGCGAAAAATCCGACGGGCCGAGCGGGAACAATTATCGTGTGTAACCGGGCGATCGGAAGCACTCGCGGACGTTTTTTACCGGCTTATGCTGAAGACGCGGAGGCGCCATCATTTGCTTCCTCAGCCCCGGGCATGGTTCAAGAATCTGGTCGAATGCATGGGCGAAAGGGCGCAAATCCGTGTGGCTGCGAAGGACGGCATGCCTATTGCCGCTTTGCTGACACTTAGTCACGGAAGCTCTGTCATCTACAAGTACGGTTGCTCGGACGAGCGGCATCACAGCCTTGGTGCGATGGCCTTTCTGTTCTGGAAACTAATCGAGGAAGCTAAGGCATCGGGCGCCGAGAAGATCGATTTAGGCCGCTCTGACTTGGAGCAAGAGAGCCTGATCGCCTTTAAGGACAAGTTTGGTGCAACCAAGAAGTTGCTGCACTACTACCGCTATCCGCAAGGCGCGAAACGCAAACCTACTGCTTGGGGCGAGCACGCGATTCGACAGTGTTTCTCGATGTTGCCGGACTCGGTTTCCTCCACAGCGGGCAGGCTTGTATATCGACACATGGGCTAGCTGGAGAGCACCCTTATTATTGTCGAGATAGCACTTTAGTGCGGGAAACACTGGCTACTCCCGCAACCTAGTGTGATAAGGAAATGAGCAGCACTTTAACAGTTACGGGGTATGCGGATTTGACGAAGTCGAAGTACGGATTAAAAGAGCTCGCTTTCAAGGGAGCCGCACCTGCTTCTAGTTCGCTCACCCGGAGTGTTTTTGAGCATTTCCGCTGTCCAGAGAATTTCTTGGATCTTGCAGCGAATGGAAGATTTTCTTCCGACGCCGGCTATTTCCAGTTCGGCTCGAATGTGCTTTGTTATGGGCGATCTTGCAGAAGCGCTCGCGGTTCTGGAGCGCAGTCTTCGTCACCATACGATCTCCTCGATGACGTCGTAATCGGCGACGGCAAGGTCGGACTGCCTTTCAATCCCTCCGAGGTGATTGATAATCTCCGGCTGGAGAGATATGCCGCCAATCGCTCGAGCAGCAATTTACTTCGCAAAATCTATTATCTTTTTCGTCCTCTGACAAACTTGTCGATCCGGAAGCGAATTCAGCGCTTTAACGCGCGCCACTGGCAAGATGCCAGTTTCCCGCATTGGCCCGTGGACACAACGGTCGAAAGCCTGTGCGAGACTTTGATGCTGTTGTCGCTGCAAGCCAAGCATGTGGCCAGTGTTCCCTTTGTATGGTTCTGGCCGCGCGGCGCTCGTGGGTGCGTAGTGATGACGCACGATGTCGAAACCGAGGCTGGCAGAAATTTTTGCACTGAACTGATGAACATCGATGACTCTTTCGGGACCAAGGCCTCCTTCCAGATCGTGCCCGAGGGACGTTACACAACCTCTGCTAGCCTGATCGATGAAATTCGAGACCGCGGATTCGACGTTGCAGTTCAGGACTTAAATCACGACGGGCGTCTGTTTGATGATAGAAAAGAGTTCGAACGTCGAGTAGCCATCGTCAATCAATACGCAAAAAAATACAGCGCAAAGGGATTTCGCGCCGGCGTGCTTTACCGACGACCGGACTGGTTCGAGGATTTGGATTTTTCTTTCGACATGTCGATCCCCAACGTAGCCCACCTGGACCCGCAGCGCGGCGGCTGCTGTACGGTGATGCCATACTTCATTGGGAAAATTCTGGAACTTCCTGTGACCACGACACAAGATTACTCGTTGTTCCACATCTTAAGGCAGCGCTCGATCGACCTGTGGAAACAACAGATCGAACTTGTTCTGGAGAAACATGGGATGGCGAGTTTTATTGTTCACCCCGATTATGTTATTGAGCCGGGGGTCAGAGGCATCTACGAGAATCTGTTGGGGCATTTGAGGTATTTGAGATCAGAGAACAATATTTGGTTTGCGCTTCCTCGGGAAGTGGATAGCTGGTGGCGGAACCGCAGTCAGATGCGCGTAGAAAAACATGGCGGATCATGGCTGGTGGTTGGCGAAGGCGCGGAGCGCGCGATTCTGGCCTACGCCAAGAATGTTAATGGAAAGTTAGCTTATGAATTGGCAAACTCGGCCGGTACGGCGTAGATTCAATCTACTCAGCTCGTATCTCGAAATATGATCTTTCAGGAAACCAACCTGGCAGGGGTCTTCGAAATTCAACTAAAGCCCTTCCATGACGCGCGCGGATTCTTTGCCCGCAGCTGGTGCCAGAAAGAAGTCGAAGACCATGGATTGAACCCCGACGTGGTGCAATGCAACGTTTCTTTCAATGCGCGAAAGGGAACTTTACGCGGCATGCATTACCAGGAAGCGCCTAAAGGGGAAGCAAAGCTGGTTCGCTGCACCTCTGGATCAGTCTATGACGTTGTCA
>JBAVGI010000118.1:0-2525 GCA_049684755.1 Candidatus Sulfotelmatobacter sp. | reverse complement strand
GCTTCGCTCGGCCGAACGGCCGGGGGCGGCTGTTCCCACATCAGTCGTTATCGGTCCGAAGCGCAGCGAGTCCATTACCGCGACTGGCCTCGCGCCCATGGTAAAAATATCGCGCAGGATTCCGCCCACGCCGGTGGTTGCGCCCTGGAATGGCTCGATGAATGACGGATGATTGTGCGACTCGATTTTGAAAGCGCAGGCCCAGCCGTCGCCGATGTCGATGATACCCGCATTTTCACCCGGTCCTTGCAGCACGTGCTTGCTACGCGTGGGGAGTCGCTTCAAGTGAACGCGAGAAGATTTGTAGGAACAATGCTCGCTCCACATCACGCTGAAGATGCCGAGTTCGGTGAGCGTTGGTTCGCGGTCGCCGAGAAGTTGCTTGATCTTTTCGTATTCGTCGGAAGTGAGGCCGTGCTGCCGGAGGGTCTCCGGAGAAAAGGCATGGGTTATGGAGGTAGCCATGGGGAAACTCTATTGTCGCATTTAGCGGGGCGGCTGGGTAGGCTCAATTCGAGGCAAAAATGAGCATAGGTGTAATTAAATTATGGCAGCCGGACCTGTAAGCCGAATTTTGTCCGCCGGATTGCTCCGGTGGGACGGCCATTCCTCTGGGCCACGCATTGCTGCGTGGCTCTAGCGACCTACCCGAAGGTTTAACGCACCGAGCCGGCACGTGGCCGAGACCTGATTCGCGAAAACCAGGCCGCGGACTTCCTTCCTATTTGGTCTTGCTCCGTGTGTGGTTTGCCCTGCCCGCTGCATTACTGCCGCGGCGGTGCGCTCTTACCGCACCTTTTCACCCTTACCTGCATCCGTGAAGACGCGGGCGGTATGTTCTCTGTGGCACTTTCCGTCGGACGGGCTTGAACCCGGCCTCCCGGACGTTATCCGGCACACTGCTCTGCGGAGTTCGGACTTTCCTCTCCCCGCGTCCCGCTGCTTCAATGAGACGCTGGAAGCGGCCGTCCGGTCCAGCTGCCAACCTGTTCATTATATGTCACCGCAGCCTCCGGGCTGCGGCTATGTGATCAGCTTTAGACTCTGTCTGCTGGTAGACTGATCGGCAACGGGCCCGGACTCTAAGGCCGAGGCCGAAGGCTGATCCATGCACATCGCCGAAGCCATCCGAATTGCGCTGCAATCGTTATGGGTGAATAAGCTGCGCTCCGTGCTGACGCTGCTCGGCGTAGTGATTGGCGTAGCCGCTGTGATCGCGGTGGTTACGTTCGTCTCCGGCATCAACGATTATGTAGCGCAGAAAGTCTTCAATCTGGGCGCCGACATCTTCATCATCTTCAAGGTCTCGCCCGCCGTCACCAACGTCGACCACTTTCTCGAAGGCGAAAAGCGAAAAAAATTGACGTTCGACGATTTTCAGGCTGTAGCGGCAGCCTGCCGGCACTGCGAACTGGTGGGCGCTTCGACGCGAAATGAAACCGGCAGTGTGAAGTACGAAGGGCAATCCATCAGCGACACGACTGTGCGCGGCATGACGCCGGCAATGGGTACGATCCTCGATGTCGATCTAAACGCCGGCCGCATGTTCAATGAAACTGAGGTAGACAATCGATCGCCCGTCGCGGTAATTGGCAACGATATTGTCGAGCACCTCATGCAAGGGGTTGATCCCCTGGGCAAGGAAATACGCATTGACGGCTGGACCTATCAGGTAATCGGGGTGGCCAAGAAAAAGGGATCCACGCTGGGACAGAGCGCCGACAATTTTGTGATGATTCCCATTACCGCCAGCATGAAGCAGTATGGCTCGCGGGATGACACTCTCCGGATTTGCGGCAAGGCCGCCAGCGGAGGCGTGCCTCTGAATGAGGCGATCGACGAAGCGCGTGCCGCGCTGCGCGCCCGCCGCCACGATCCGCCTGGCGGCGAAGACAGTTTTGATATCGAAACCAACGCCAGCTTGCTCGGCATCTGGACCAGTTTCAGCCAGACTTTCTTCATTGCCACCATTGGGATCGCCTGCATTTCGCTGGTAGTCGGCGGCATTGTAATCATGAATATCATGCTGGTCGCTGTAACTGAGCGAACCCGCGAGATCGGCATTCGCAAAGCGCTTGGCGCGCGCCGTGAGGATGTGCTGTTGCAATTCCTGGTGGAGGCCGTAACTCTGGCTCTGGCGGGCGGGGCGATTGGAGTATTGTCTGGGGTCGCGGTCGCCGAGACAGTGACCATGCTGATTGGAATGCCCTCCTCAATCAAACTTTGGGCGGTTGCCGCGGGGCTGATCGTTTCTGCCAGCGTCGGCGTGTTCTTTGGTGTGTATCCTGCGCAAAAGGCATCGAAGCTGGATCCGATTGTGGCGTTGAGATTCGAGACATAAAAAATTTAGCAATTGAGCAATCTCTCATGATTCACAGAGACGAGTTCCGCGAGATCGTGCAGATGGCGACAGATACGATCCGCGGCAATAAGTTGCGTTCCGGCCTCACGGTCCTTGGAATCGTGATCGGCGTCGCCATGGTGATCAGCGTTTCCTCCATCGGCCGCGGCCTCGATGACAACGT
>JBAVGI010000117.1:0-28998 GCA_049684755.1 Candidatus Sulfotelmatobacter sp. | reverse complement strand
GGATCGAGTCCCCATGCCATCAGCCGGTCATAACCCATGCGGCAATGTCGCGACTCGTCATACGTCCAGCGCGCCGAATTGTAGATCCACTCCCACGGCAGAACGTCCGCAAAGGCGCTCAACATTATGCCACCCGCTTCAACCGCCCAAACCTCATTCAGATGGCTGATGGCAGAACGCAACTGTAATTGCATTCCTTCCCCATAGGAATAAGAGGGATCGACAATGTCCGGCCAGTAGAATCGACATGGCCAAAAGCGCTCATCTCTCGCAGGATGCACAGGAATCGAATAGGCTTTCGCTCCCGGCAATGGGCTGGCAGGCACCGACGAAACCGGAGGCTCAACTCCCACTCCGCCGGTTGCAGAAAGTTGTTTCGCAACTTCGTCCGCCCAGGCCGTCGCTTCAGAGCGCGTGTCTGGATTCGCCGATAGTGCGGCTTCAATCCACAACTCGAAGGCGCTGATCTGCTCCGCTTTCTCTGCAAGTGCCAATGTCAGGAATCGGTGCGTCGGACCGTCGGCGATCAGATCGGAAGCTTCGAGGTACGCTTGATAAGCATCGCGCAGCGCCGGTAAAAGAATTCTTCCCACGCTCAACAGGAATGCCGGAACAGACGGAGAATCCGTAACAGCATTGAAAAGTTCGATCAGAGCGCGATCGGTTCCTTCTTCCTCCAGCAGGCGGCTGGGAAAGCGAAGTTCGAAAACCCGCTCGCGCAAGGAGTTGGCGGTCTCCGCGCTTTGCCAGATATAGCGAGCCAGACTGGTTTTGATTTCCAACGGAGCAATGGCTGGAATCCACGACGCCTCGCTTATCAGAAGGGAGCGCTCGCAGAAAAAAAAGCGCTTGAGTAACTGCGCTGTGTCGAATCGCATCCAGCGGGCCCGCTGCTGTGACGTCAAAAGGAATTCGGATGCCTGTGACATGCTTCCCCTGTGGCGCGAATCGGCCCTGCCATTCTTGATTGCTGCACAACCAATTCTAAGGCGGAACTCGGGACGACGCACCTGTCGTTCTAAGGTAATCGCTGGCTAAACCAAATTGCTGACGGCCAAGGTGACGATGGCAACCATTAAAATAGCGAGTCCCTGGTTTAATAATCGTCGAGCTTCGTGGGGTGATCCTTTCCACTCTCCTCGCCACAATCCCCAAATATTGCCGACCGCGATGGAAAGAGAAATGAAAAGCGGCCAGCCCACCACAATGCCTGGACGTCCGAGTCTCGCCGCTCCCGCGCCGTAGAGATAGAAACTGCCAATCCACATCGCGGCCATCAGCGCACTCAACCCCAGATTGCGCGGCGTAGCTCGACTGAAATATTGGTTTAGCGTTTTTCGCCTCACCATCAGATACAAGCAGTAAGCCACATTCACAATACATCCGCATGTAAACAACAGCGCCCATACCGTGTTCCCGGACGATGATGACGAAACCCTCAGCTTCGCCGCGACATTGACTACATTCCCCGCGTAAGCTACGCCAACATTCGGCAGGCACGAAAGTACACCCGCAAAAATCGCTATGGCCAGTCCAGCCCTGAAGGAAGTTGAATCAGTGGTTGTAGCTTTTTCGCCCGAGAGTGTTCTACGCGAGCCTCCGATCGAGCAGACAACGATGCCAACGATCACCAGAGCCGTTCCGAGAAAGATCAGTGCTTCTGACGCGGCCGGAACTCGCAGCGATAAAAACAGCAAGGGAATCAATGCGCCAAGGCCAGCGATCAGGCCCATAATGATCGGATAGCCCAACGCCATCCCGAGTTTGTCCATTCCCAGACCAAACAACACAGCGCCGAGGCCCCAACCCATTCCGAACAATGCCAGGACGGCAAGATCATGCGCGGGCGAAGCCGCATACACAGTGAAAATATTTGGAACCAGGAGAAGGATAAGTATCCAGTTCAGGAAAAACATACCCAGCAGCGAGAAGGTCGCCCAAGTGTGCTCCCATGACCAGCCTTCCACCATCGTCATGGGAAGAACGAACGTTCCCTGGAGAAGTGCTGCCAGAAGGACCAGCAGAAATCCGAGAAATATCTGCATATTTGCTTGTTCAATTCCGGCAGCCAATTCGGCGGTCCCTAGCCTTGCAGCCGGCGGACCGCGAGATCCAGGCACCACTCTCTGACTCTCTAGCTCGACAAGCGGCCGATCAGGAGATCAAAGAAACGCGGGGAATCTACCTGCAATGCGACCCGGGCATTAGGAACGTATTTGTCGCGTACCACCGGAGAATTCTTGGTGCCCGCCAGCGTGGGCGCTGATCCGCGAATGACCATTCTGGATTCGGCTTCTTTCTGCATCTCGGGCGTTCGTCGCAGATCGCCCTGATTTGGGCTATAGCCGAGCGTCTGGCCGGCGGTCAGCTCGCCATTCACTTCCACATCCACGTAATAGTTCTCAAACGTCAGAATGGATGGATCCAGGAACGCGCTCAAGGCCAGAGAATCATGCATGTTGGGCCCAATCAGAAATCCTTGCGAGCGGTTGTGGTCGATTGCCTTGCGGGCAATTTTGGCGGCGGCCTGGCTTACCGGACTCTTTCCTGCGCTGAGTTGCCGCACATGCTCATCCGTCAACGCCGTCTTGCGGGTTACATCGAGGCCAACCATAGTGATTGGGATTCCCGACTGAAAGACCAATCTGGCCGCTTCCGGATCGACGTAAATGTTGAATTCAGCGGCCGGCGTGATATTTCCTCCGGAAAGCGAACCACCCATCATTACCAGACCTCGCACCTTGCCTGCCAGGTCTGAATCGGTGGCGAGCGCTGCGGCGATATTGGTGAGAGGGCCGATCGTAATGAGCGTGACCTCGCCGGGATATTTGCGAATAATCTCGCCAATCAGCTGCGCCGCGGGTTCGCTCACGGGTTTGATTTTCGGCTCAGGAAAAACTGCTCCGCCCAGGCCGTTCTCGCCATGCGCATAAGTGGCAGTTACAAGACGCCTCACTAAAGGCGCCTTAGCGCCGGCGGCGACTGGAATATCGGTGCGTCCGGCGATCTCAACCATTCGCAGCGCATTGGGAAGAGTTAATTCCAATGGCACATTCCCGGCAACCGGAGTTATGGCTTCGATTTTCAACTCGGGCGAACGCATCGCCAGGAGCAAAGCGAAGGCGTCATCGACTCCAGGATCCGTATCAATGATGACCCGCGACTCTCCGCCTGCACCACTGTGAGCTGACATTTGTCCAAGCGGCGCGGCGCTGGCCAAACTGGATGCAAAGAGGGCTGCCGTTGAAGACGTCACGAATTGCCGGCGTGTCACCGGCCCTGCCAGTCGTGAACTCATAGCGTTACTCCCGTAAGAAAAATTTGGAAATAATTGTTGTTACGACAAAAATTAATGGGCGCGCGGCGGTTGCGTCATCAGTTTGATGTAAAGATCGTAAAGTTTCTTCGTGTCCACATCGAACTGTACGGTGGCTTTATGCTCATAGGAAGGAACCGAAGCTTCCGGTCCCCAGAAAAGCGTCTCTCCATAGCTCGGGCCATGGTCGATATCGATGTCGACGTAATACTCTTTCTGACCGGTAATGATAGAAGGATCGATCAGGGCCGCAGCCGACAACTCATCCCACATAAAGCTTGGCTCTGAATATTTGGTCAGGTATTGAGCGACTGGAGTATCGGCCTTGGCGATGGCGTCGTGAATTTCTTTGCCCAGCGTAGTCTTCACCGAGATGTCAATCGGCGTGATGGTGATCTTTTTCCATGGTGCCCGCATGGAGATGCGAACCGCCTCCGGATCGAACCACCAGTTAAATTCGCGGCGGCCATCCAGGCGGTCGATGCCACCATTGTCGGCGTACATCCCACTTCCCATCAGAACCAGTTCTTTCGCCAGCGTCGCGACTTCAGGGTCGAGACGCAGTGCAAGAGCAATATTCGTCATCGGTCCACCCGCCCAGATCACGACTTCGCCGGGATACTTGTGGACCATGCGAACTATGAATTCGGCTGCGCTCTCTGCAATCGGCTTGATGTGAGGTTCACCTTCGACCAGCGGCGGCACAAAATTAGGATCGTGGTATCCCGCCTTGTAGGCTTCCGATACATGTGGACGCTTGGAAAAATCGCTCCAGCAACCCTTATAGCCTAGCTTTCCGTACATATTTTCCCAGCGTTCGGATTCTTCCTTGGAATTCAGCAGCGGGAACAGAGCGCCTTCGGCGACGGGAACGTCTGTGCGTCCCGCAATCTCGAGCAGGCGCAGTGTACGTTGTGTCTCTTCTTTCATCCACTGATCGCCGCTGACGGTAGTGATTCCGAGAACATCAAACTTGTCGGATTGTAAGAAGATCAGCAGTGACTGCATGTCGGTGGTCGCCGGACCACGCGCATCCTGATCCAGAATGATCTTTATTTTTTGTGCTTGAAGTTGCGTCGTCAGAATTAGCGTAAAGAAGGCGACCAGCAGACCAACGAAGCTCCTTGGCTTCATTTGAAATCCCCCCAGGGTCTTGTTTTGAAAACTTAACTTGAAAATTACTGAGTCGAATAAATTTCAGCCATTCGCCTTCGCGACCAGCAGAATAGCGATGCAGTAAAAGACAAACATTCCGACCAGATATAACTTGGCGCGGCTGCCAGCGCCGGCAAATTCCTTCCAGGCGAATACGCCCCACAACGCGGCCACCATCGGAGCGGACTGGCCAATGGCATACGAGATGGCCACGCCGGTAAAGCTCGCGGCTACAAGGTTGAATACCATCCCGGTTCCCCAGATTGCGCCGCCCAACAATCCGAGTATGTGGCCGGACGCGGGTCCCTTGAAATAACCGCTGAAATCGACCGGCTCCCCGATCAGCGGCTTTCTCATGAAGTAAACATTCCAGATCGAACATGAGAGCAAAGCTCCCAATGTCAAAAAGACCGCGATGCTGTAGGGACCAAGTGGATGCCCGTGGGTCATGCCGCGCGCTACGAAGGGAGCCCACAGGCCCATCAGAACGCCGGAGACGATACACGTAACAATGCTCTTTCGTGAGACCGAGCGGCCGGCGATGCTGAGACTGCCATAAGCTTTGCCATCCATGATCACAGCAATCACGGCGCAGGTCACACCCAGCGCCAGCAGCACAATGTTGCCCTTTGGCTGTAATCCGTAACTCAAGACAGTGCCGACCACCAGAGCGATACCGATGGAGACCGGAAAAGCGATGGCGAGCCCAGCCATATCGATGGCTGCAACGAGCAACAGATTGGCCAGATTAAAAATCGCGCCGCCTACCATGGTGGAAATAATATTTGCGGCGTCTGCGGAGTGAACATTGTTCAGAAAGCTGTCGGCATTGTTGGCCGTGCTGCCCATGGTCAATGCGAGCACGAGCGAGATCAGAAATATTCCCAGCGCATAATCCCAGTAGAAAAGCTCGAAGCGATAGTTCTTAACGCCCTTAAAAGTATTGGCCCATGATCCCCAGCACACCGCACTGGTGATCATCATGAACAGAGCAATAGTTAAGCTATGCGGGGTAAACATTCGTGTCTCCTATTTACCCTGAATTCGGGAAATGAACAGTTTCAGGAATCGATCGGCATCCACGTCCACGCAGACCTTGGTGTTCGGCTTGACCTTGTCCATGCCTTCAATCTCGTAGTGGTCGCCGTGGAGGACATTACGTTCCACATACCCTTCGCGGTTTCCGACAGTCTCGCCGCGGGTAAATTTCCCTTGGGTTTCGACATCGACGTGCATCTCACTGGTCTTGACCAGGCTGGGATCAACGGCGATGGCTACAGCGGAAGGATCGTACATGGGAGCGCCAGTCGCTCCATATTGCAAACTAAGATCAACCAGATACTTCAGTACGGAATGAATAAAGTCGTTAATCGGTCCATGCGTCTTTCCGAGTTCTGCAAGATAACCGGGAGTGAACATCGCTTTGTTCCCGACTTCGAGGCCCGACATAGTGAGCGAATCCCATCCGGCCTGAAACACAATCTGCGCGGCTTCCGGATCGTTATAGATATTGGCTTCCGCGGCGGCATTCACGTTGCCTCCACTGATCGAGCCCCCCATGATGATGACCTCTTTTACCAGCGGGACGATGGAAGGATCTTTTTCCACGGCCAGCGCGATATTAGTAAGCGGACCCACTGGAACAAGCGTGATCTCATGCGGGGAAGCATGGACGAGTTTGATGATGAGATCGGGACCGAAGTCAGGATCGACTCTGCACTTGCTGGGCGGCAATTCCACATTGCCCAAGCCATTCTTGCCATGCCAGAACTGGGCGGTAATCAATTTCTGAAAAAGCGGATGGTGCGCTCCACCAGCGACAGGAATGTCGCAGCGATTGGCAAGTGACACCATGCGCAAAGCGTTGTCCAGTCCCATCTCCAACTCGACGTTGCCGGGAACGACTGTGATTGCCCGAACATCCAGTTCCGGCGAATTCAAAGCCAACATAATGGCGAGTGCGTCGTCGGTTCCTGGATCGGTATCGATAATTACTTTTTTGGCTGCGGCGGCGCGGATTGGGAACGCCGCAATCAGGATGGCTAGAGTTATGAAGAAAGTGAAACGACGAGTACGAACGGGGCCCGGGATCACAACCGCTGGAATTGTCATTAAGGTCGGAAAGTTTCGGCGATGTAGCCTAGCGTTACGGACGATGAGTGTCAAGGAAAACCAGCGCGCCAACGAGAATCCCAAATGGATTTGACAATCGTCGTGAGCGAAAACTAGACTCCTCGTTCTTTTGAATTCATCTCGATTGCATCCACAGAGCCCTCAAATCATATGGCAAAGACTCCTCGCATTGCGGTCATAGGCAGCGCAAATATTGATCTCGTTACCTTTACGGACCGTTTTCCTAAGCCGGGAGAAACTATTTTTGGGCAGAAATTTGATCTCGGCTTCGGGGGCAAGGGCGCGAACCAGGCGGTAGCGGCAAAATTGTGCGGAGCCGAGGTGTTCATGATGGCGCGCGTGGGCAGCGACCTCTTCGGTCCGGCGACCATCGAAAACTTCAAGAAACTAGGAATTGATACCGCGCACGTGAAGCAGATCGAAGGAGCCTCAAGCGGAGTAGCTCCAATTTTCGTAGAGCCCAGCGGCCAGAACAGAATTTTCGTGGTGAAGGGCGCCAACGATCTATTGAAAGCCGCAGACGTGGACGCGGCGGCAGACATGCTCAAGACCGTCGATTGCATGGTGATGCAGTTCGAAATTCCGATTGAAACTGTTTACTACTGCGTAGGCTTTGCAAAAAAACATGGCATTCGATGCATCGTGAATCCCGCGCCCGCGGGACCCGTCGACATGAGCGCGCTGGCTGGACTCGATTATTTTGTTCCCAATGAGAGCGAAGCGGAAACAATCACCGGAATGCCAGTGCGCACCGTGGAAGATGCGAAACGATGCGCAGCTAGATTGCTTTCCGGCGGAGTAAAAAGAGTCATTCTAACGCTCGGTGCGAACGGTTCACTGCTGGCGGCCAAGGAAGGCATGGAGCATATCCCTGCATTCAGCGTGAAGAGTATTGATAGCACTGGCGCGGGCGATGCCTTTATCGGCAGCTTCGCCGTTTTCCTGGGCGAAGGCCTGCCCGAGCGCGATGCGGTACGCCGAGCAAATCTTTACGCGGGGCTTTCTACGACCGGTGTCGGGACTCAGAAATCCTTCTACGACCGGAAACGCTACGACGCTGAGTGGTCCACGAGAAAAACATCCTAGCGTCGGAGCCGTCACCTGGAGTTCTATCCTGCACACGAAGAAATTTTCCGAGGTAAACTGCGCGGCGATCGATTTAACGATCAATGTTGTTATGGAGGCGTGTGACTTCTAACGGCCTGACAGCGCTCAGAAAAAGGACTGCAGTCTCTCTCATCTTTTCGCTGCTGCTCTGCGGAATGCTGTCGGCGCAGTCAGCGAAAATCAAAGTGATCGCCGATCAAGACAGCGCCGGCCCTCAGGGCACAAACTTTCTTTCGCTGCTCATGTTGTTGCGTGCCCCGCAGATCGACCTGCTGGGAATTACCACAGTGAGCGGCGATCAGTGGATGAGACCCGCGACCGTGTTTGCACTCTGGGCAACCGAGTTGGCCGGCAGGACCGATGTCCCGGTCATTGCCGGTGCCGAGATGCCGCTGCTCAACACCGCACGGGAGCAGGAAGCGCGCGAAGTTTTATATGGGTCGTACATCGGATGGCATGGATCGTTCAATCCCGATGCGCCGAAACCCGAACAGACCTGGGCTCCCCCGGGCGGTTTTCCGAAGGCGAAAGTGCGTCCGGGACGAGCTGCCGATTTCATTATCGATACGATTCGCGCGAATCCGGGCGAGGTGGTTTTGTATTGTGCCGGTCCGCTTACAAACATCGCTCTGGCAATCCGGATGGATCCGGACATCGTGCCAATGACTAAAGCCATTTACATCATGGGCGGAAGCAGCGCCGGTGGACCGGAGCTCAATTGGTGGTGGGATCCGGAGGCGGCGGCGATCACCATGCGCGCTCCCTGGAAGCAAATTGTGGTTTCGCCGTTCGAGGCTGGAGCGCAGGTGTGGTCCAGCAAAGCTCTTATGCAGCGAGTGGTGCAGGCCGGTGGGCCGCTGACACACTACGTGCGAAGTTCTTATTTGGATTTTGCTCCCCCTGCGGGAACCTCGCTTTGGTCGATGATGTGGGACGAATTGCTGGTTGCTTCTCTGATCGATCCATCAGTAATCACGAAATCTGAGACGATGTATCTCGATGTCGATATTTCTCACGGGCCCGACTATGGGCATACGGTTGTATGGAAAAAACCGGAAGACATTCCGCACTTCTTTCTTCCTTATAGCGGCCCGGGTGGGCCGGATCGCGACAAATGGTTGGCGCACTTGGCGTCGCCGATGCAGTTGCATCCGGCTAGCGTTCAGATGGAAGTGGATAAGACCAAGTTCGAGAAGATTTTCGTCGATCTGATGAGCCACTGAGGTCATATCTTCGGTCAAGCGATGACTCAAAATCCTTGTTGCAGAATGGAAGTTGCAGAATGGAACAAGCGTTCGCGTGAGACAGGCCATTCGTCTCATTGTCACGAAAAGTCTTGACTGTTCTCTTCACGGGGATATATCGTCTGGCAATTGTTTTCTTTGCAAGCATAACAATATTTAGTTGGGGCCGGTCGCTCGATATGAAGGGCGATTGTGTGTTGCGGTAACAACCACGACCACTGGGGGATCCATCGATGGTAAGGCGCGCTCGTCTCGCGTTTTCCGTTTTACTCGCTCTGTTCCTATGTCCTGCGCTTTTCGGGCAGACTACTGGCACCATCTCCGGCACGGTCGCTGATAAGACCGGTTCCGTAATTTCCGGCGCAACCGTCAAAATCAGCTCGCAGGCAACAGGCGTTGTCCGCGAAGCCAAGACCGACGACTCTGGTCACTATGTAGTGACACTGTTGCCGGTGTCGACCTACACGATCGCAGCCGCGTCTCAAGGCTTTCAGACGGCGCAGCAAAAAGACGTCAAACTGCAAACCGACCAGCAGTTGGAAGTAAATTTCGCGCTCGTTCCCGGCAACGTCACTCAGACTATCGACGTAAGCGCGAGCGCGGTAGCTGTCGAAACCACTACTCCAAGTCTGGGCCAGGTCATCAACTCGCAGCAGGTGGCTGAACTCCCGTTAAATGGCCGTGACTTCGTGCAATTGGCAACTTTAGCTCCGGGCACAACTCAGGAGACTAACCCGAACAGCTTCTTCAATGGCGGCCCGAGCAGCGAAGTTTCAGCCCGCGGATCGTATTCGCTTTCGGTGGGCGGCTCGCGCGCCAGCAGCACCGACTGGTTGTTAGATGGCAACGACAACAACGAACTCACCGCCGGTGGAATCGCCATTTTGCCATCCATCGATGCCATCCAGGAATTCAAGGTTCTCACCTTTACATACTCCGCTGAGTACGGAACCCGCGCGGGTCCGACGGTGCTGGTGACCACGAAATCCGGAACCAATCAAATCCACGGATCTTTATTCGAGTTCTTCCGCAACACCGATCTCGATGCCCGCAGTTATTTTGCTTCCACCAGAGAACAGTTCAATCTGAACCAGTTCGGCGGCGCAGTGGGCGGCCCGATCAGGAAAGACAAGACGTTCTTCTTCCTCGACTATCAGGCCAAGCGCCAACGCCACGGAATTCCGTTTGTAGGGCTGGTTCCCACTGCTGCGTACCGAACGGGGGACTACACGCTTGATCCGTACGGAAACCCTAACGCTACACAACTCAACAACCCGTACACTGCAACTCCGCTGCAGTGCGACGGGGCGGGCAATCCGATTCCGGCGGGCCCCGGAGGAGTGCAGGCTCCTGGCACAAACTGCAACAAAATTCCGTCTAACATGATCGATCCCATCGGCCAGGCAATGATCAATTTCTTCCCATTGCCGAATGCTTCGAATCCCGGAGCAGGATACAACTATTCCGACGTTCCAGTTCGTAAGCTGAACGAAGGCGAGTTCGACATCCGTCTGGACCACAACTTTTCCAGCAAGGATTCGATGTTTGCCCGTTTCAGCTACGATCAGGCAACATCATTTGTACCCGGAGGCGCCCCAGCCTTTGCCGAACAGAATGCCTTCGCCAGCAATCAGGATATCGACAATCACGGACGGAATGTGGCAGTCTCCGAAACCCACATATTCTCCGACCGCACTATCAATCAATTCCAGGTCGGATTCAATCGAATTTT
This sequence comes from Candidatus Sulfotelmatobacter sp., assembly GCA_049684755.1. Classification (GTDB taxonomy): domain Bacteria; phylum Acidobacteriota; class Terriglobia; order Terriglobales; family Acidobacteriaceae; genus Sulfotelmatobacter. The sequence continues at coordinate 18,311 of JBAVGI010000117.1, read as the reverse complement.
CAACTACATTCTGTCGTATGGAAACGCCACTTGCGAATCTGCAAAGTTGGGCATTCAGGGCGCAGATTTAGGTTCTGCCTGCGATAGCCTCACTGGATTGCCGGCCAGCCTCAATCAGTCCACCAAAGTTTGCATGAGCTGCGGTCTCACCTCTACACAGTTGTTCGGCGGCTATTACAACCTTGGCGACCGCGGCTTCGCTCCCTTTCAGGGCGGCACCAACGTTTTCTCTTTATCTGACTCGTGGAACACCACTCGCGGTAACCATTCTCTGAGTATCGGTGGCGGAATTCGAGCCAATCAGATGAATGTGGTGACCAACGGATTTCAGGACGGATACTTCCTGCTGTTTGGCGGCTACACCAACGACGCTTCCGCTGATTTACTCGTCGGGCAAGTTGGCGGAGCCATTCACGACCAGACGTTTAAGGGCGCAACCACCGGCCGCCGGTGGAAGTTGTTTCGACCGTATGCGCAGGACGACTGGCGGATTACTAGAAATTTGACCGCCAATATCGGATTGGCCTGGGCCTTCGTCACTCCCATCGTTGAAGCTGACAATCGTCAGGCCAACTTCGACTTTCAGACCGGACAGTTTCTGATCCCGGGCGTTAATTCAGATTCGCGGATCGGTGTTCAACTCGACAAGACGGCGTTGGAGCCCAGGATTGGACTCTCCTGGAAGCCGTTCGGAACCGACACGACCGCGGTTCGCGCGGGCTATTCGATCTTCCATGATTCTTCGTGGAATCAGGGTGCACAGGGCACGTGGCAGAATCCGCCGTTCTATGCGGAAAGCGACAACTTCAGCGGACTCTGCCCGTTTGGAAATACAACTTCTCCCACTCCTTTGAATTGCGGATTGGCCAGAAGTTTCCTAAACGTATTTACCGCTCCTCCCAATCCTTACGACTTCCAGGGAACGATCCAGTCGCAAAACTTGAACTTCAAACAGGGACGCGTACAGCAATTCAACTTGAATATTGAACACGAGTTGCCGGGGAACGTCGTGTTAACGGTTGGTTATGCCGGATCGCGAAGCTCCCACATCCTGGTGGACGGCGTGAATCTGAATGTCGCATCGCCTTTGGCATGTTTCCCAACCGTCGGCGGCGCTGCCAATCCTTTGTACGATCCCAGTTATACTCTGGGTTGCGGAATCACGAACGTACCCTGGGGACCACCAACATTCCCCAACGGCTCTCCTGTTATCGACAACATTACCGATACCGGCTCCGCCCGCTACGACTCATTACAGGTCAAGGCAGAAACCAAGAGCGCCAGGCACGGCATGTACGCTTTGCTCTCTTACACCTATGCTCGAACCCTCGACTCGGGTTTCCCTGATGGAGTGGGAACGAGCACGGGCGCAACCTACTGGCCGCTGCCGGGAACACAAAAAGCAGACTGGGCATTGTCGCAGATCGACCTCAAGAACAATTTGAGCGCCAGCGTAATCTACAATCTGCCCTATGGCAAAGGGAAACGATTTGGCAATGGCGGGAACGCTGTGACTGACGCCGTCCTGGGAAATTGGGAAGTGGATGTCATTGAAAAAATCACATCGGGATTCCCGGTGTTCATTTTTAATAGCTTCGATGCGTCTGGCGTCGGCTTTAATCAGGGAGGCAATAACTACAACCGCCCCGACCAGGTTTGCGATCCCCATTCCGGCCCCAACAATTTGACTGAGTGGTTCAATACCAGTTGCTTTGTACAAGCCGCCGCCGGAAAGCTCGGCGATGCCAGCCGAACACCGCTCTACGGCCCGGATTTCGTAAATACCGACTTCTCGGCCATAAAGCATTTCCTTTTGCCTTACCGCGAGGGCTTGAGGCTCGACTTCCGCGCTGAGTTCTTCAATCTGTTCAATCACGCTCAGTTCGGATTGCCGGGCGCCGATATTTCCACGCCCTCTACCTTCGCCAAGATCAATAGCACGGTTAACAATCCGCGTGTCATGCAGTTCGCTCTAAAGTTGTATTTCTGAGCGACCTTAACCATCCACGGGAAACTGACGAAGATTTTTGTTTAAAATCTCGTTTCAGTTTCCCGTTCTTTTCTTGCAAACGTCACGCACGGGACTGCGCAGATCGTGACTGAAGGCGGGCGAGCGGAGGTTTCTGATGAAGCACTTAAAACTACGACCCTTAATCTTCTTCCTCCTAATGGCGAGTAGCCTGGGATTCGCGCAGCAACGTCGCAAAGTCATCATCAACCAGGACTGTTCGGGGCCCGGCGGCAGCAATATGCAGACACTGTTGACCCTGATTCAATCTCGTAAGGTGGAAGTTCTCGGGATAACCGTGGTCAGCGGAAACCAGTGGCGCGACGAGGAGGTAGCACACACTCTGCGACTGCTGGAACTCATTGGCCGCACCGATATTCCGGTTGTGCCCGGAGCAGAGTTTCCCCTGGTACATCGCCGTAAGGAAGCCATTTTGTGGCAGGCCATGTATGGAAAAGTCGCATTCGCCGGCGCCTGGGACGACCGCTGGTGGCACGAACACGATGTGATTCCCAAACTCCTCGAGGGTGAACCCACTACGAAACCCTCCGATGAGGACGCTGCTCACTTCCTGATTCGCATGGTGCACAAATATCCACATGAAGTGACCATCTACGAGGGCGGACCCATGACGAACCTGGCGCTCGCCAATGCAATCGATCCCCATTTTGCGGAACTGGCCGAGGGCTTGGTGTTCATGGGCGGAAGCTTAAATCCGCAGACCGACGATCCCGAGTTCATCAGCGACCCGCGGCACGAGTTTAATTTCTGGTTCGATCCCGAGGCCGCGAAGAGTGTGCTCGCCGCTCCGTGGAAGAAGATTGTTTGCACGCCGGTGGACATCTCAGTCAAAACCAAAATCACGGATGCCATGGTGGCGGAGATCAAGAACAGCAACAGTCCCGCCGGGCAATATGTGGTGAAGTTTTTTATGAAGGACCAGGGTGGTTTCTACATGTGGGATGAACTGGCTGCCGCCGCGTGGATTGATCCTACGCTGATCACCAGGAAAGAAACCCGCTATATGAGTGTTGATATCGATCACGGTGCCGGCTACGGAAACACTCTAACGTGGACTGACAAAGATAAACCGCAGCTTGGTGAGCGCCTCGTCGAGATCCAGATGGATTTGGATCTGGCAAGATTCAACCAGATGTTTGTGGACTTGATGAAGGCTCCGACCGCACAAGCTCATTAAGTTTCATCGTTTCAAAAGCCGCAATCATGAAGCGCAGTCATCGCAGGATTTGGAGAGTTGTCGCTCTCATCAGTTGCGTCTGGTTCCTCGCCTCGACGGCTTCGTCTGATGAGTGGGAGGCTAGGCACGGACTCGTCTCCGTGACTGGAGTGATGAATCTCACGGAGCCGCCACCTCCGAGCGAGGTATTTTTCTCAGGTCCCGAAAACCGCTCTCAAGCTGCGGGTTGGCTCGACGGACTGAAGGCATGGCGCGCCGACCGGCGGGTTCGCCTGCGATATAGCGGCGAACAATACGAACGGCCTGATCTTGAATGGACGCAGCATATCTTCTTACAGGTGCAGGTCCTGATCTGGGATCGCAGTTTGTACGATCCGGAAAAAGGCGAATACACCGTCGACAGGTTCTTGAACGAGACCGAACAACGAGTAGGAAAAATTGATGCCGTACTCATTTGGCATGTATATCCAAATCTCGGAGTCGATGACCGCAACCAATTCGATCTTTTGCAGGACCTTCCCGGCGGATTGCCCGGCTTACGCCACCTGGTTGAGCAATTTCATGCTCGCGGCGTAAGGGTCTTCTTTCCTTTTCTTGCCTGGGATACGGGCACGCGAGAGGAAAACAATATCACGACCGCAATTTCCCAGGGACTAAAAGACATTGGAGCCGACGGAATTAACTTTGACACTCTGGAGAGTGTCCCCGCATCTTTCCGGCAGGCTGCCGACGCCGTCGGCGTGCCCTTGGCGCTTGAACCTCAATTTCAGCCGCGCGACGAATCCATCGCGTGGACGAATATTTCCTGGAATGACTGGGTGACGTGGGAGGGCAAACAATATCCATTCATTCCCATGGTCAGCAAGACCAAGTGGTTGGAGACTCGTCATACGGTCAGCGTGACCGACCGTTTCACGCGCGATAAAACTGACAGCCTGCAGCATGCATTCTTCAACGGTCAGGGATATGCGGTTCTCGAGAATCTCTGGGGTTTCTGGTATGGCATGAATCCGAACGATGCCGAAGCAGTTTTACGGTTCACTAGCATCGAGCGGGCGATGGCAGACAACCTTCGTAGTCCTGATTGGGAGCCGCATGCAGCGACCGTGCAGGATGGAGTCTTCGCGAGCCGGTTTCCAAATCATTCGAGCACCTTGTGGACAATCGTGAACCGGAATGAATACGACGTTGCCGGTCCTGAATTGCGAGTGCCTTTCCATGCCGGCATTCACTTTTATGATCTATGGCACGGAACTGAACTCAAGCCATCCATGCGCGGAAACGACGCCGTCCTGAGTTTTGAAATAGAAGGTCGAGGCTTCGGTGCGGTCCTCGCTACAGAAGAGGATTCGCCCATCGGCCGGCTCAAAGACATCCTGTCCTATATGGCGCAGCGTTCACAGCGTCCGCTCGCGAGTTTCTCGCGCGAATGGAAGGCAGTGTCCCAGAGCATGGTTGAAATCAAGGCTACAAAACCCGCGCCTGCTGCGCCTTCCGGCATGGTCATGATTCCAGGCGGCGACTACACTTTTCAAGTTCACGGCATCGAGATTGAAGGCGGTAACGATCCTGGAGTCGATGTTCAATATCCTTGGGAAAATTCCGCCCGGCGCTACCACACTCATCCGATGCACGTGCCCGGCTTCTATATCGATCGCACGCTCGTCACGAATGCCGAATTCGCTAAATTCATGAGTGCGACCAGCTACCGTCCCAAAGACGATCACAATTTTCTTCGGGACTGGAAAGATGGACAGTATCCCCAGGGCTGGGAAGATAAACCTGTCACTTGGGTGTCGCTTGAAGATGCCCGTGCTTATGCGGCTTGGGCAGGGAAGCGGCTTCCACACGAATGGGAGTGGCAATACGCAGCCCAATCGGCCGATGGGCGAATCTATCCGTGGGGAAACGACTGGAATTCGAAAGCCATTCCACTTCCCGATCACGAGCGAAACATTTCGCCGCTCGCTAGCGTGGCTACATCTCCCGCGGGTGCAAGTCCGTTCGGCGTGCTCGATTTAATTGGAAATGTTTCGCAGTGGACCGACGAGTTTCGCGATGAGCACACTCGTGCCGCGATTGTGCGCGGCGGTGCAGAGTATCAGCCGCGCGGATCGATCTGGTACTTCCCGCAAAGCTACCGGTTAGATGAGCATCAGAAATATCTTTTAATGTCTCCGGGCCGTGACCGCTCCGGGACGATTGGTTTTCGATGCGTAGTAGATGCGCAATAGTGCTGCGTGGAAGGCGAAAAGGTTCCGCGACGTCCAATCGAAAGTTGCCATCCCATCGTCAGTTCGGTGGAGACAAGCCACTATCACTGAACAGTTAGCGTCAAGGGCAAAGAATGTTGCAATGTGCCGGAGACGCCTTTCACCATTATCGTGTAGGTACCCGGTTGAATCGCCGGCTGCGCCTCCGGCGCAGTACCTGTTCCTCCAGCGCAGGCAATCATCAGGGCTAAAGACGCCAGCATTGCAACTAGAATCGCGAAGCGAGATCCGCGCGCGTACTTCTTGTGCCTGCTTGAAATCACTGCGATTAATCCGATCCCGGGCATTTGCAGCCAGAGTGCGTAGGTCAGATGTCTGGACAGAGGTGTGGATTCGTTTAGAGGCGATAGCTGTGAAGTGTTTGCCGTAGTAGTGATTGTCAATGTTGCCTTTACAGGATTGCTGGCCGGAATTACTGAACTCGGAGACAGAGTGCATGCAGCGTTCGCGGGCAGATCCTCGCAGCTTAGTCTCACAGTACCCGTAAACGGGCCGCCGACGGGCGCGACGGTCACTTGATACGACACCGCGACTCCAGGCCGCGCGATTTCGCTGGCAGTGGAACTTATAAGACTAAAGTCCGACTCGACTCCAGTTAGACTCAGAGTCTGAGGATTTCCGGGAGCATTATCTTCAATTGTCAACGTGCCGTTGCGAGCACCGGGGAGCGTCGGTGTAAACGTCACGTTGATAGTGCAACTGGAACCTGCTGGTACTGCCGTCGAGCAGTTATTTGTCTGAGCGAAATCTCCTGTAACCTGGATGGTGTTGATACTCAGAGTAACGTTGCCGTTATTCGCCAGCCTCAGGCTCTGAGCTGCACTCGACTCCCTCGGCACACTTGAAAAAGACAGGCTTGATAGGCTGAAAACGACATCCGGACCGGAACCATCCCCACTCAGGCTGATGGTATGTGGTGCTCCGGACGCGTCATCCTGAATTACGACTGATCCTGAGCGAGAGCCTGATGCAGTTGGGGTGAAAATAACAGACAAAGTACAACTGCCGGCCGCGGGTATGCTTGTTCCACAATCGTCGGATTCGGCGAAGTCTCCGGTGGTCGAGATGGATGAAATGGATAGTGCGGAACTGCCCATGTTGCGAAGTAATGCCAGTTGAGGCTGGCTGGATGAACCAACCTCTTCTGTGGCGAACTGCAAGGATTCAGGGGTTATGGAAACGGCAGGCGCAGAGTTTGCTCCAATCTTCATCACAAATGCATCCAAACCACCGCCCCCGTACACCCCTTGGAGCGATGACTGCGTCGTTGGAAAGTCGGTTGAATCTGTCATACCCAACACGAAGGCATTGCCGCTGGCATCAAGGACCAGGCCACCTGCATACGAATCCAGCGATCCGTCGAGATATGTAGCCGAAAGTTCCGAAGTGGCAGTCGGGTTCAGTTCTACCAGAATGGCCTCGTAAGAATCGTCCGTATTCGTGTAGGTCTCCATTGGGTTGACGAGGGCAAAGGAGTTACTCCATGTCGTCGCCACCACATAGGCATCATTGTCCGCATCAATCTGCAAAGCTACCGGTTGGCCATAGTTGTTTGGTCCGAGGAAGGTTGAGTACGCCAGCGAAGATCCCGTCGGATCGAACTTCGTCACAAAGCCGTAGTTACATCCTTGTCCATACACGGCAGGGTCACAAATTGTCGTTGAAGTGAGTGGGAAGGTTCCATCGCTCAACGCCATGCCGGTGATATATGCCGAGCCGGTTCCGTCTACCGCGATCGCATCAAGCTCTGTTAATGAGCCACTCGATTCGTAAAAGTAAGTCGAATACTGGAGGCTCCCTCCAGTGTTGAATTTACTCACGAACCCCACTGCTCCATCCATTGGGATCGTATCTGTGCTGAGATACGCTCCAGACGTAATAGGGAAATCGTATGTGTTTGTGTTACCGGTTAGATAGACATTATTAGCGCTGTCTAGGGCTATTCCAGCGATATAGCTATTAGGCTGAGGCCAGCATGGGGCTTGGTTAACGCAACTGAGAATCACATTCGATGATCCCGCCAAATAAGTCGAATACACTAACGAAGTTCCAGCGGAACTGAATTTGGTAAGGAAGCCATAATTGCCGAATATGCCCCCTGCATTGGCAGAGACCGTCGCCTGATAGGCATTCTTTACAGGGAAATCGGTGGAGGTAGTGTATCCCGCGACCACGCCGCTTCCTGTGCTGTCGACGGCGACACCTGCGACCACCTCATCTGCGCTCCCGCCCAGGTATGTTGAATACACCAGAGCTGAGCCGTCAGTGGAGATTTTACTGAGAAAGGCGCTATTGGCCCCCGGAATCGTTCCTTGATAAGGAGTGACAGTAGGAAACTGAGTCGACTGAGTGGTTCCGGCCACGTAGACGTTATTGGTGCTGTCGAGGGCGAGTGCAAGGCCTTCATCGGCACTCTCCCCGCCCAGATAGTCCGCGTACACAAGGGTTGATCCCGTAGGATCAAGTTTAGCCACGAAAACGTGGTCGACTCCAGCGGCGGGAGAGCCAAATGTCGCGAGCGTAAAATCTGCTGCGTCAGTATAGCCGCCCACGTAGACGCTGCCGCCGCTATCAACCGCAATTCCTGTGGCGTACTCGGTGCCGCCTCCGCCAAGATAAGTGGAGTAAATCAAAACCGGATCGATGACGAGCGGCTTACTGGAATCATACTGATCAATCCTGAAGCCGATATGCGCCGAGTCCTTGACAACGTATCGTCCACCCACTGGGTTACGTTGCCCGTTAGCGGTCTGATAGACGACTGGACTCTCGAACCTGAGCTCGCCGCCACCCACTGTCACAGTGAGATTGCCATCGGAGTCAAACTGAATGTCATCGGCGCCTTTGATCTCGAATTGAATAAGATTAGGGTTACCGCCTCTGGAGACCTCGAAGTCGTACTCTAGTTGTTGGCGATTCCCGTGGTAGACAAGGTCAATCCCGGGATAGACGTTCTTATAGCGAACGTTGCCGTAGGTTGGAATGTTGGTGTGCCATCGCGTGGGATCTTTCCCGAAAAAGTAGTTTACCCGGCCCGGCTGCAGGTGTTCGCCAATAACTGTCGGGTTCTGTGCCGCACCCAAGAGATTAAATTGCAAGAGCGTGTGTGGCGGCTGTGCGCGGTGTTCAGGCACCGCTCCTGACGTTTGCGCTGGCGCGACGCTGGCCGGCCGTAGAGACAGTACTATTCCACCTGCCGTCAGAAATGCTGAGTACCCCTGGCCCCGGGCAATGAACTGAGCTTTTGCGGAGGCCTGGCCCTGATTCGCTTCAAATGTCATTGGAAGCTTGCCGTAGGCTGCGGCGAGTTGAGCACGTGGCGTTATCACCGTCTGCGGCGCAGCAGACACGGCGACCAGGATAAAGCTAGCGCCGAATGCCCACCCAAGAGTTGTTATTCGCATCGCGTTCCCTCATCAATAAGCGAAGTGCAGATCTCAATTATTTCGTTAACCGCATGAGAAGCTTGACCGTTGGCTTAACGCACAGGCGTCGTCCATGCGACGAATCTGTCCTTGGCTTGGAGAGAAGCCATCGGCGCGCTGTTGTGTTACGGAGCCAACAATGAAATATCAGGCGACCGCGCGAGTTGATCTGAGGTCAACTTCAGGGCGCATAGATGCACGTGAAATGCCACGGGAAAGTACAGAATCTACTACGTGTTGTTGTCAATGAGTGTCTGCAAGGTGGAAATCTGTATCTTTCGTAGACGCATGCGGAGGAGCAGTGGCGCGGGTAGTTAGCTCAATCGATAAACCATCTCACTCGGCAAATCGAAACAGGAAATAAGCGGGAACTAGAAAACATCTGGTTTTAGTGAATGTCATAGCGCAACCACGGGCTTCTTGATCCGGTTCTTGCTGGTGAGCCAATCATGAAGAATATTCAGATCGACTGGCGGGATGCGAAGAAACTCACAACCTAAGGCGCCATATTCTCGAGTCCACTGCACTCGCGCCTGAATATAAATCGTTCTGTCAGCGCCGGGCAGCAGCAACCGAAAGCACAACACATCGCCGACTGTAAAATGTTCTTTAGTGCTTATTCCTACACCCCCGTCGCCAATATCGAGGATTGTTACTTCAATAGAACGCTCTCGTTCATCCATTGCCATTACTTTGCTCATCAATGCATATCTCGTATGACGGCGATGGTCGTATAGCATTCTGGAATATGCAGCCTTCAAAGATCTTGCTCCCGCTTTGTCCGTTACTGGCTTCGATAGCATGATATCGGCGCCTCGAAGTGTGCAAGCGTTGTGAGAAACCGCCACTACGGTCGGTTTTCGCCATCCGTTAGACTTCCGAATGCCAGTCAGCAATTCGGCCGAGTCTTCGTCCCAGTCGACAATCACGAGATCGGTGTTGCGGCCCTCGAGTTGATCGAAGGCTTTCGAGGGGCTCAAACATACCTTGGTAGAGATGGAGAGGTCGTCAAGGAGTTTGTTCATGATGCAAACGACCCCGGGGTCTCGAGAGATAAGCAAACACTCAAAAGCCATATCGGACGTCACGTGTCACCCTCTGCTTGTTTATGCTTAAGCATTTTAATTACCAACGAGTTCTAGCCAGAAGCTATGGCCTGCAAGCACTTAAAGTGATGGGCGGCTGCCGAGTGTCTGGAATCTGGATTGTGCTCCAGATTTCAGGCGGGCATAAGGAGCAAATATCCCGCGGTAGTTGCGATGAGTGAGAACGGTGAAGAGCTAAGAGTCTTGCTTAGAGTTCGTCCTATGCGCTCTCGCCCTGACTCTCAAGCTTCATTCTTGAAAGTAGCTGATAGATGGTCGCGCGGCCGACGCCGAGAATCTCCGCTGCGCGTGCTTTGTTGCCCCCCACTCGCTCCAGCACGCGCATGACATGGCGGCGCGAAATTTCTTCGAGAGAAAATAAAGCTTCATCGGTCGGCGATTGATCACTGGATTGGGCCTGGATTCTGAGCGGCAAGTCTGCGATGTCAAGGAACTTACCATCCGTCATCATGCAGGCGTTTCCGATCACGCTTTCTAATTCACGAATATTTCCCGGCCAAGGATAGCTTGCCATTCTGCTCTGCGCTCTCCTGGTAATGCCTGCGATTGGTTTCTCATACTGTGCCGCAAACTTTTCCACAAAGTATCGCTGCAGCAGCGGGAGATCCTCCCGTCGATTGGTAAGTGCTGGTAGCTCAATCTCAACTACTGCCAGCCGGTAATAAAGATCCTCGCGAAATTTGCCTTCACGGACCATGGCCCGCAGGTCGCGATTCGTGGCTGCGATGACCCGCAAGTCTACTTCGCGGGGAGAGTTTGCGCCGACTCTTCGAACTTTATGGTCTTGCAACACGCGGAGCAATTTTGCCTGGGCGCCTGGCGAAAGCTCTCCGATTTCGTCGAGAAAGATCGCGCCACCGTCGGCGCTTTCAAACAGGCCGGCTTTGTCCTGCATTGCACCGGTGAAAGCGCCTTTCACATAGCCAAACAATTCGCTCTCCACTAGACTTTCGACCAAGGCAGAGCAATTGCAAACTACGAACCGGTCCGGCAAACCGGGGCTGAGAGTGTGCAGGGCTCTCGCGACTAACTCCTTGCCGGTTCCGGTCGCGCCGGTAATGAGGACGGTTCTGAAATGCGGAGCGACTCGCCTCATCTTTGCGAATACTTCAAGCATGAGCGGGCTGCGGCTGACGATCCCTTTAAATTGACAAGCCTGGACTAATTCATGCTCGAGACCCAGCGTCCTCTGGCGTATCTCTGCTTCCGCAAGAAAGCTCGCTATTCGGATGCGAAGTCTCTGAAAGTCAATGGGCCGCGTCAGATAATCGCAAGCGCCCCGCTGAATAGCCTCAACCGCAGAATCTGCCGAGTAATGATCCGAAATCAGGATCACGTTTACCGACGGATCGGTGCGAACCATACGTTCCAGCAGGTCCATCCGCGTCCCGTCTGGCAGATTCAGATCAAGCACCACGTTTCTGGGTTGAGCCTGCAGAAAGAGTTCGAAGCCCGCCTCTGGGTCACTTGCAGTTACTATCTCCAATCCCTCCGGAGAAAGTGTCTCTAGAATCAAGGCCCGGTTTCTTGGATCATCTTCGATCACCAACAGTTTAAACATGTTGAGCTTATTCATCTGGCCCGGCCCGAGCTAAGGGCTTCCCCCACCTTATATATGTCTGAGTTGTTAGACTGACAAACCATCAATTAGATAAGCACGACGACAAAAAGCTATTGTGCCGCTTTTGTCATTAATTGCCAGGTTCCAACCTGATGGTTCAAGGGTTGGGACATGCGAGGATCGGTCTGCTAAACGCCGCGAATAGTGTCTGCACAAAGCCCCCCAGTTTGTGAAAACGCAAAAAGATACCGCGAGCCAACTGACCAAAAAGTATATGCCGATTGCAATACGACCCGGCTCGAAAAGCCATTCCTTTTACGAAAACCGGACAGCGCTTGGCGCAAACGAGCGCCCATGCACAGCTGGGTCGACAAGTCGAGTGAAGGGATTGGATATTTTGTTACGAAATCCGAACAAGGCCACAAACCGGTTCGGTCCACTCACCGTTGTGTTCGCGACGGATATCTCTGCATCAACTTGGGGTTTCGAGGCGTCCATTTGGGAAACACTATTCCAAAACCAAACCACCTGGAGACTTCGGGAGGTCATTGTTCGCATTGGGGAAACAATAGATCGCCAAGATATTTAGGGGGATTCGTAGAGTTTGGTCGCCAACGTGCCAAAGCCTCTGAGTGACTTTATGAAAGAATATCTTCATCTCGACGGACTTCTCTTCACTAATGACACCCAGGTATTGTCGGTAATGAATCAGATTCTGGAAAGCTTTGCGATCGAAACCGAGGTGTGCAAGGAATTGGATTCGGCTCTGGACGCAGTGACTCATCGCCGGCTGGACGCTGTGATTGTGGACTGGGATGGAAACTTCGATCCCTCCCGAATCGTGAGAGCCACTCGTAGGTCATCTCCCAACAGCAATTCCATCATCGTTGCCATGGTTAATGGGCATTCGGAAACCCACGCACTTCTTGTGGGCGCTAACTTCATGATTTACAAGCCGACTGATATCGAGCAGGCCCGGCGCTGTATGCGGGCTGCGTACGGAACCATGCTGCAAAACCGCAGAAGGGCGGCTAGAGTACCAGTCGATATCGCAGTGGTGGCAAGGGTCGCGGAAGTCGGTGAAATTCATGCAAGAATCAGCGATCTCAGCGTGGGTGGTTTGGCTCTGCAATCTGCACAATCCTTGCCGGTCAATCGAGAGATGTTGACGCAATTCTCCCTTCCCGGCAGCAAAGGCATGATTCACGCGGCGGGTAAAATTGTGAATGCCAATGGCACCGGACGCGCCGGGGTGCGCTTTTCGTTTATTCCCGAGGAAGACCGCAACTTGCTGGAGAATTGGTTGGCAATCGAACTGGCTAAGTTGGAAAACGCTGAGATGCCAACCGGCGATACGGCGAATTGAGGACGAAGAGAATATACACTTGTTCCAGCTTGATGGCAGAGACCGAGCGGGGCACTGCTCATGCGGCGGAGAGTCTGCGCAAGCTAGTCGGGTCTTACTGCATTCCTGGAACAGTTGAGGCTATCAATCCACCTGAATCCGTTGGTCTTAGCGTCGCTCGTTGTGATGCGCCGATCTCGTGCATCCTCAGGACGCGAAGGGCTTATCCGGCGACTTGTCTTTGCGAACAATGAGTGATGTTTAAGAGCGAGACAATATTCCAGAAAAGCACCTACCTAGAGCGCAATACATCCACCTATTACTATCCCCGTTCGAAAGATAAGTCATTCGCCACATTCATCTTAGTTACACTCTTCCGTCGAAGGATAGTTTGGCGTTAGTCGTGCAATGTCTTGCGATAGCCAGAGGTCCCTCAAAAGTACCCTCGCAACGATGACTCTGTCACGCGAAACATTGCCTCTTCACCCGTAAGACGTTGCGATCGGCGAATCCCGGTAATCCGATCCGGGGCGGGGAGCTATCGGACTCGAGGACATAGAATGCGCCCTAGAAATCTCGTCAGAATAGCTTTGTTTGTGACCGCGGCATTATGCTCAGCGCAGCAGTACTCCGCGCCGGCGGCGTCATCCAGCGCCATAAATCAGGTTCCACGAGACTACGTGAACTATTCCTCGCCGATCATCTTCGAGGCGAATCGCGGCCAGACTGACGCAACGGTCAAGTTTCTCGCCCGCGGCAAGGGGTACAAGGCTTTTCTGACCTCCGGGGCAATCGTCCTTTCCTTGCGACCGAGCCAAGCCGAGAAAGCCCTACCGGCGGCTGCGACAACCGATTCCCAGCCGCCCGCGAGCACAACGTTACAATTCAAACTTTTGGGAGCAACTCAGAATCCGGCCGTTATCGGAGAGGATTTGCAGCCCGGCGAGATTAATTACTTTATTGGTCGAGATCCCACCAAGTGGCGCACCGCCGTTCCAACCTATTCCAGAATCCGTTACAAGAATGTATATCCCGGCATCGATCTAGTTTATTACGGAAGCCACCAGCAATTGGAATATGACTTTGCGATTTCTCCAGGGGCAAACCCAGGCCAGATTCAATTTGAAATCACTGGAGCCGCTCAGACGAGCCTCGACGCGGAAGGAAATTTAGTGCTTGAAACTGGCAGTGGCGAGCTTCGTTTCCAGAGTCCGGTAATCTACCAGGAATCCAATGGAGTTCGCGTGCCCGTATCGGGCACGTATGTCATGAAGGATTCGACAAACATTGCCTTCCATGTCGCTGAATACGATCCGAGTAAGCCGTTGGTCATCGACCCCGTGCTCGTATACTCCACCTATCTGGGAGGGAGTGGGGATGACGAACCCTCAGGCATCGCTGTGGACAATGCGGGCAGCGTTTACGTCGCCGGCTATACCGACTCAACCGACTTTCCCCTGGCTGCGCCGGGGTCTCTTCCAGCTGGGAATACGCACGTATTTGTTGCCAAACTAGACCCAACCGGTTCGAATCTTGTCTACGCGGATTATATTGGCGGCAGCAATCAGGATTATGGATATGCGCTCGTGCTCGATAGCGCCAACGAAGTGTATGTGACGGGGAGCACTGCGTCGAGCGATTTTCCTTTAGTACATCCATATCAAGCCACCTATCCCGGATCATTCAACGGTTTTCTAACCAGAATTTCGGCCGATGGGTCTTCGTTGTTGTACTCAACGTATTTTGGAGGAAACGGTTCGGACTCGCCGGCGAGCATCGCAATCGACAGCTCGGGAAGCATCCTGATTGCAGGCAATACGTCGTCCACGAACTTTCCCGTGGCCAATGCCTATCAGGCAACCGCGCAGCCGAACCAGGGCGGGCTTTACGGCAACTATGGATTTCTTACAAAATTCAGCCCCGATGGATCCTACCTGGCTTACTCCACCTATTTTGCCGGTAATACAAATGTGGCGTACAACTGTGGAGGCACTCCCTGTTGGACTTCTCCATTTAGTGCGATTAATAGCATCGCGGTAGACGCCAATGGAGACGCTTATGCCGCGGGCGTTACAAACACTTATAATTTCCCGACTACGCAATCCGCGTATCTGGCAACAGACTCGACTCAGCAAACGAATCCCACGGTTGGCTTTGTGAGTAAATTCAGCAGTTCGGGAGCCCTGGATTACTCTACATATTTTTATGAATCAAGCGCCGCGTTAACTGAGGTTGACGCCATTGCCGTAGATGCCTCCGGCTCTGCGTATGTCACGGGAATTGCCTTTAGCGACGGCACGTTTCCTGTGACTTCCACCACAATCTGCGATCCCGCTGTATCTCAATTTGCCTGCGACTACGCTTTTGTCACCAAATTCGATCCCACGGGATCCACACTGGCATATTCAACTTTTTTAGGTCCAAACAACAACGCTACCCCGCGGGCTATCGCGCTCGACCCTAACAATGACGCCTACGTGCTGTCCTCTACATCCAGCGCCTCGTTTGGAATTGTCAACGGGATCGAACCTTATTCGAACGGCAGTGATCTTTTGCTGGTAGAAATCGATCCGCTGGCCAGCACGCAATTGTTTGCGACTTACCTGGGCGCAGGTGCCGACGAGTTTGCGGCCGGCCTCGCTCTCGACCCCAACGGCAACATCTATATTGCCGGCTCGACGGACTCGACGGACCTTCCCGCCACGCAGGGAGCATTCCAGAATTTACTCGCAGGGAGCACTGACGCGTTCGTAATGAAGATTGGTCCGAACTCGGCGCCATCAGTGTCCCTGAGTCCGAACTCCTTGCAATACGCCGCGCTATCGGTGGGCGCCACCAGTCCCGCGCAAACAGTTCTCCTTCGCAATATGGGCAGCTCGCCGCTGGCAATTTCATCCATTACGCCGAACGGAGACTTTGCGGAGTCGGACACTTGTGGAACCAGCGTGCCCGCCGCCGGAAGCTGTAGTTTTTCTGTAACCTTTACTCCTACCGATGCAGGAACGCGCTCCGGCTCAATCGTGATTCAGGATGACGCCGCCGGAGCGCCTCAAGTCATCAGCCTGAGTGGCGTGGGCAACGGTCCGCTGGTAGTCTTCGCCCCTCAAAGCCTGACTTTTCCCACGCAATCGCTAGGAACCACGAGCGCCGCGCAAATTGTTACCCTCACCAACGGCGGCAACCAAACGTTAGACGTCACCAACATTCAAGTAACGGGTGACTTCGCTCAGGTCAACAGCTGTCCATCCACTTTAACCGCTAGCTCAAGTTGCACAATCAATGTGACATTCACGCCTACAACTTTCGGAACCCGCACGGGCACTCTGGCGGTCAGTGACAACGCTCAGGGCAGTCCGCAAACGGCGAGCCTTACTGGAAGTGGTCCCGCCCCTCCCGCTCCCGTGGCTGCATTCGCGCCCGTGAATCTCGCCTTCTCCGCGCAGCCGCTGAAAACGTCCAGCACAGCGCAAGTGGTTACCCTCAGAAATACCGGCAACGCCACATTGAACGTTAGCGCTATTCAAATCACGGGAGACTTCGCTCAAGCCAACAACTGCCCGTCCACCCTGGCTGCGACCTCTAGTTGCACAATCAATGTTACATTTACGCCCACGACTGCGGGAACGCGTACTGGCAGCCTCACCGTCAGCGACAATGCTCAAGCAAGCCCGCAAGCGGTGAATATCACCGGCGCTGGCGCGGATTTCAGCCTGGCTGCCGCTCCTAATGGCGACACTGTCCAACCGGGCTCAGGTGCAAGTTACAAACTGACCGTGTCATCGATCGGCGGATCATTTGTCAATGCCATCCAATTGACTTGCAGCGGCCTGCCAGCGCAAACATCGTGCACCTTGTCTCCGACCGCAGTAAAGCCGGGCGCTGGCGCTGCGACCTCAACGCTTTCGATTTCGACGACTGCAACAGTTGCCGAGGTGGTTCCGGGTGCTTCAAGAAAATCCCCGGTCTACGCCGTGTTGATTCAGTCGCAAGTGATCGGTTTATTTGGAATCCTGCTGATCGCATCAAAAAGCCGGGACCGAAAAACTCGCTTCCGCGTGTTTGCGGCTTTCTTGACGGTGGCGTTGATCTTGATGACGGGATGCGCCGGAGGTACGGGAATCGCGCCAACTTCTCCGACGCCTCCTCCTCAAACAGGTACCGCGCCGGGAACCTATACCGTCACGGTTAGCGGCACTTCGGGCAATCTGCAGCACTCGCTACCTCTAACGCTTGTTGTCCAGTGAAACAATGGGCATCGTGCGATGGAATATAGCGTGGTGAAATCTCGTGCCACGAAATCCCGGAAAACATGATCGGCTAGTTACACGCAATCATGTTCTGGGTCACCCCTTCCAAGCTGATCATCGAGTTCGCGAGCAACGGAGCACTCCAGAAGCGGCTGTGATGCTTGCGCAGGTAATAAGCGGCGAAGATCGATCCAGCGCTTTTCGCGGAAGCGACGGCATACGCGCGCCCAACCGTGGGGTGAGTTCCGTACAGATAGGCGGACTGAACTTCAATATTGCAGACGCCTTGCTTGTGAGCCAGCCAATTTTCGCGAGCAAACAACGTGGTATAAGAATCGGCGAAAGTGCTGCCACTGGAGATGAGTGCCAGGCTCACGAATTTCTTATCGAACGTATGCGTTTCGGCTACCTTCTGAACGGAATTCGGCGCGGCAGAAGACACGGCAACCGTAGTCATGGCTGCGTAGATTCGAACCGAGCTGCTGGGAGCTTCGGGCAATTCGCCCGCCAGCGCACTCATTGCCAGAGCAGCCACCATAAATGCGATGACCGCGGTTGACTTTAGTAACGTTACCTTGAACTTCGCCAAAGCGAAGGGTTGGCTGTCTGTCAGGTTTTTATGATTACGGTAGGTCATGTCCCGAAGCTACGCTCGGACTCTATATCGCACAATCGCAAGAACGTAATGGGAAGTAATACCTGAGGGTAATACTGGGTAATTACCCGTTCGGGCCATGCCGAGGCCGGAGGTTGATGACGAAGGGCAAGCGCGATGAATGCAGGCCGGAGAATTCTGAGTCGTGTCTCACGACGAAAGCAATTTGTTTTTGGAAATCAAAGCTCATCTGCAGCATTGCTTTCGACGAAGTCTCTCGTCGGAGAAGCGCTCGCTCTGATTCGAAAATAGCGCTCCCTGTTCGCTCCCACGCTGTTGAAATTGTTCCTGACACCGAGCACGGTCCTGCGCCTTCTGGGGCCGCCTGGAATTTTTCTCCGTTTATTTTCGCGGGCTGGCTTGCTATGTTGTTGCAACGAGAAAATGTCGCATTAACTGCAACGAGACTCTGTCACCCCCTTAACGTTTAAGTAACGGCCGCTAAAGCCGGGCGGCCGGAGAGGTTGTAGATGCGCGGCAGCGGCGTTTTTCG
>JBAVGI010000116.1:0-18429 GCA_049684755.1 Candidatus Sulfotelmatobacter sp. | reverse complement strand
GGAACGCCCTGCAGCACGATGGGCACGCTCACCCGCAGCGCTTTATCCATCGCGATCCGCTTCAGATCGATATGAAGTAGATGCCCCTTGATCGGCTCATATTGCCAATCCACGATCATGGCCTTGGTCTTGTCGCTGCCGTCCAGCGCCAGGTCAAAAATCGAGTTGTGTCCGCTCTCCGAGCGCAAAATGCGCAACACATGCCGCGGATCGACACTCACTGGCTGCGCGTCCTTCCCCGCCCCATACACTACCGCGGGAATCTTGCCTTCGCGCCGTACCCGCCGGGCATGATTCTTCGTGCCCGCTTCTCGCGGCTGCGCTTCCAAAATATTCTGTTCCAATGTAGTCGCCATAATTTCAATTTCCCTTACGCAAATAATTTGCTGACTGAAGTCTCTTCGTGAATCGATTGAATCGCCCGCCCAATCAACCCCGCGATCGAAAGGACCATAATCTTGGACTCGCTCTTGGCTTCCGCCGTCAGCGGAATCGTATTGGTTACCACAACATGCTCAATCGCGGAGTCATGAATATTTTCCACCGCCGGATTGGAAAGCACCGCATGCGAAGCGCAGGCATAAACCGACGTCGCTCCGTTTTGCAACAGTGCCGCCGCCGTCTTCACTGTCGTTCCGGCCGTATCGATGAGATCGTCAATGATCAAACAAGACCGCCCGTTTACGTCGCCGATCACATTCATGACCTCGGCCACGTTCATTTCCACCCGGCGTTTATCCACAATCGCCAGTGCCGCATCCACTTTCTTGGCGAAAAATCGCGCCCGTTCCACGCCGCCCGCGTCCGGCGAAACCACCGTAAGATTCGGCAAGGCCAGCTTCTTGAAATGATCCACCAGCACCGGGGACGCAAACAAATGATCCACCGGAATATTAAAAAATCCCTGAATCTGCGGGGTATGCGGATCCACAATCAGCGCCCGGTGAGCGCCCGCCGTAGTCAGCAAATCAGCCACCAGTTTCGCCGAGATCGGCACTCGCGGCTTATCCTTGCGATCCTGCCGCGCGTAGCCAAAATAAGGCATCACCGCCGTGATCCGCCGAGCCGACGCGCGCTTGAACGCGTCGATCATCAGCAACAACTCCATTAAATTCTCATCCACCGGCCGGCAAGTCGGCTGCATCACGAATACATCGCAGCCGCGCACGTTCTCCTGGATCTGAACGTATACCTCGCCATCCGCAAAACGCTTTACCATGGCCTGGCCACGCGGCATCCCGAGAAAATTACAGACTTCGTCGGTTAAAGCCTCGTTTGCCGTGCCGCCAAAAATTTTGAACTTCTCGTCCACCCGCGCTCGCGGCTTGCGTTCCGACTTCTCCTCGGGCATAGGGGGAGCCTGCTTCTCGGCTTTCTCCGTCTTTTCCGCGTCCGTCGGCGTCACCAAAGTGGCCATAGTTTAGCTCTTAGCCTTTAGCTGTTAGCTCTTAGCGAAACCCTTCGCTCTTGAGGGACAAGCTAAGAGCTAAAGGCTAACAGCTAAAAGCTGGTTTCTCTGGCTGGGCCGCTAGGATTCGAACCTAGACAAAGTGCTCCAAAGGCACTTGACCTACCATTAGTCGACGGCCCAGTAAGCCATTGTTGATTTTTTGATTGTTGATTGAAACAACCAACCACCCATTGTCAATCAACAATCAAAAATCAACAATCAAAAATTCTGGACCCGGCCCACTGCCATGTGGCGACGGCCGCCTCGGCCGTCCAAGCGATGGCGAAGCCGAGCGCGCCCTAAGCTGCACTTCTCACCCCGCGAAAATCCGGCGCCAATACTCTCTTCGCGTCATCGTCGCCGTCGCCTGCGCTGCCCAACCTTGCTTGCGCAACTTCGTCACCGCCGCGCCCGCCGCCTCTTTCGAGGCGAACAGCCCGTATAACGTTGACCCGGAACCCGACAGCGACGCATATTTCGCGCCCGCGCGTTCCAGCGCCCTCTTACCTTCACTCAGCTCGGGATATTCAGGAAAGACGACTTCTTCAAAGTCGTTCTTGATCCCGGCCCGGACAAGCTCGAGAAGCGGATTCTCGGCCCGGCCCCTTCTAAAAGGAGCACCGGAGTAACTCTCGCTTAGCCACGCAGAAAACCCACGGCCAAGCAAACTCATTCTATCGGATGCTCCCGCCACCGTCAATTTCGTAGCGGCATATTGTGTGAGCACAGTCTGTGTGGGGACAGCCTGTGTAGGGAATGCCTGTGTGGGGACAGCCGCCCCTTCGACAAGCTCAGGGCAGGCCCCCGGCTGTCCAGTCGAGCGAAGCTCGACTCTCTTCTCAGCTCTATCATCCGCCGTGGAGCCGTCGTCAACCGTGGAAGAGCGGCGCTTCAGCGCCGCGTCCCAGCTCTGAGAGAAAGCGGGCTTTAGCCCCTGAGTGCACTCCGCTACCCTCCGGTCCCATTCCGCAAACGCCTTCGGAGTCGACACTCCCACCTCCGGCGTCACCACCACACAAGCCGTCGGCGGCCAATCAGCCAATGGATAAACTAACTCCCCGCGCCCCACTCCTAACACCGTCCCGCCCACCAAAAACAACGGCAGGTCTGATCCCACCTCCGCCGCGATCCGCAGCCGCTCCTCTGCAGGCAAAGTTTTCTTCAGCACCCGTTCCAGACCCAGCAACGTCGCCACTGCATTCGACGAAGCTCCCCCCATCCCGCCCTGCACCGGCAACCGTTTTTCAATCTCGACGCTGACTCGTCCCTTGCTCTTTGTCGCCGCCATCGCCATCTCAACGATGCGATAGCAGGTATTCGACTCATCTTTCGGAACTCGCACGTCCGTGCAGCGAATCTCAATCCCACTTCCGCGCCCCACACTCACCCGAATGAAGTCGTGCAGCCCAATCGTCTGATAGACCGTGAGCAATTCATGAAAACCGTCTTCCCGCGCTGCGCCAATGCACAGCCCAAGATTGATTTTCGCGAAGGATCGAACCCGTTCCGTCATGGAAGCAAGATTGTAAGCCATCGGAGATGAGGACAAGAATCTACACAACTGCCGAACCGCGGTTTCGTTTTCGTCCCGACCTTCACCCGCCCCGCCAGTTCCACCACCTTGGTAATCTCGACTGGTTACGAAAATTAGCTTACCTTAATTTTGTGATCCCGATCACACGAACCGTGTCCGCACGGCCCTCCCGATTGGGATGAAGACGACCGCAAAACGAGGTTCGCATCGGCGGCCCCTTTTGCCGCGCTGTCCGCAAGCCAGTGCAAGTCGTCGCCCGTGAAAATTGATTTCAAATCTTGGCCCGCGTTCCACGACGATCGCGCACCGGTCGCATGTAACGGGCGGCCTGTCAGGGGGTGTTGTTATGCGGAGTTTGATTGCTCGTTGCTTTCTACTGGTTCTTTCCCTAGCACTCGAAACAACTTATGTCGCCGCGCAGGATGGCTACCGAGTCATCTCCGTTGCAGATGGGGGCACCATCTCCGGCAGCGTAAAGTGGTCGGGCCCGCAACCGCGGCAGCTTGATTTTCCTGTTACCAAAGATCCGCAGATCTGCGATCCAAGTGGCAAGAAGACGGTCAGCCTCGAACGCCTGATCGTCGGCCCCGAGGGCGGCGTCGCCAACACCGTCGTTTACCTCAAGAACATCTCCGCCGGGAAAGCCATGGAACTTCCCGAGCAGCGGCGTCATCTCGACCAGAAGCATTGCCATTACATTCCGCACATTCTTCTTGTCCCGCTAAATGCCGATCTGCAAATGCAAAGTTCTGACGCCACTCTCCACACCATCCACATGGACGGTGCAGCCAGTTACAACCTGCCCTTTCCTTTCCCCAACCAGATCACTTCGCGCAACATGTCTCGACCTGGCTTGGTTAACCTGCGTTGCAACGGCGGCCATGTCTGGATGAATGCCGAGATGATGGTGGTTCCGAATCCTTATTACGCTGTCACCGACGAGAGCGGACGCTTCGAATTCACCAACGTTCCTCCCGGCACCTATCAGATTGTTGCCTGGCACGAAGGCTGGGGACTGGCCGGCAAAGAGCAGGCCTACGACGTTCTCACCGAACACACCGTGCAGCGCCCGATCTTCACCGAACCAAAGACCTGGGAGCACTCCGTAACCGTGACCGCTAATCAAGGCAGCACAGTCAACTTTGTGATCGGAAATAAGTAGGGAGTTAAGGAGAGATCGTGTGGGCCGGACACTCTTGTCCGACAATTGCCGACTGCGAAGAATTGCGAACGGCAATACTGCAACACACGCGGATTTCGGGCCGCGAGACTGCCGGCATTAAGCGATCGGGAAGGGCACGACTTCAGTCGTGCCGCCTAGGCGCTCCAAAAATGCGGCTTTAGCCGCTGAGGTATGCGGCCTCTTAATGGCTTCTCAATCATGACCGCGTCAAGCCGCCCACAAATGATCTGCGTTAATCCGTGCAAATCCGCGGCAAAAGAATTTCAGCTCCGCCGCTTGTACAGCACCGCAAACTCAAACCCCGCATTCGCCGGAAATAACTCCGCCACTTTCCTCAGCCGCTCGGCCAGCGCCGAAGGCGCCAGCAGCGGATAATCTCGCTCCCGCAGATCGTAATAATCCACGTCTAAATAAAGTGACAACAAATAAATCGAAATCGTGTCGGCAAACGTAGCCTCGAAATATTCATTCTTGATTCGCTCCGCCTCCGGACCGCCGGCCACGGCCAGCTTCCGCGCTTCCCACGCATCCAGCGAAGTCTCTCCACGCGTCCCCGCCTCCACCTGCTTCCACGCGATCTGGCTGAAGTCCTCGGAAACGCCTGCCGCTTCAACCAGCGCGTGCCCCACATTGATATAAAACTCGAAGGCCACGGAAAACTTGTCGTCCATCAGCCGGGTGGAAATGAACACGCACTGCGAATCGCCCAGATTCAGATTGCGATGGCACACCGCATTGTCGCTGAGAGCGACATCGTAGCGATCCGCAATCAGAATCTCTTCCCCCTGCGTCACCGTCAGCGGCACAAAATAATAAGCCTTGCGCTTCAGCGCCGCCGCAATCTTGGTGGGCACCGCGGCAATCATTCGCTCCAAGTCGAGCGAGCTCATGGAGGTCTCGCCCGCCACGGCATAGCACACCCCATTCCCCGCCTGCGAAACCGGCGTCATCCGGACCACATCCGCGGGGCTCCGCGTAATAGCTGGCGCTGCCTGCGACATAACTTTATCTTTTATACACTAACAGCGAGTGAGGCTTATGATTCCAGCCCCGACAGGGGCGGCATACGATAGCCCCGCACGTGTGATAGAGCGACACTCTACGCTCATCGGGAAGCCGATCGATTGTGCTCGGAAAATGTTTTGTAAACCTGTCAAGCGGATAAGTTAACCGGAAATCCACGTCTCGCTCGGCGAACTTTTGCTATAACTCCTGGTAATAGCAAAACAGAAGTCGAGGATGACTTCAGTTGGAAGATTACTTTACAGGAAACCTTCTGGAATCCTTCAGCGCTTCAGCGAGTTGCCCATCATCAGCGCAAACAGCAGAGGAAGGTAGATAACCGTGGCCTGCAACACGTGACGAGCCAGCATCTTCGACCGGCCACTCTGGATCGGCATCTTTAAGAACGCCAGCCGCGCGCCGAAATAAAAAAGCGCAATCCCAAGAATGATCGCGCCCATCATATAGATTCTTCCCGCCATGCCGAAAACAGTGGGCAAAACGCTTAACGGAATCAAGATGACCGAATACGCCAGGATGCGCCTCGCAGTCGACCGTCCATCTTCTTCCACCACCGGCAACATGCGAATTCCGCCCGCCGCATAATCCTCGCGATAAAGCCACGCGATCGAAAAGAAATGCGGGAATTGCCACACGAATAAGATGGCAAACAAAATCAAAGTGCCCCACTCCAACTGCCCGCGCGCCGCGGTCCAACCTAAAACTCCGGGCATAGCTCCAGGAAAAGCGCCGACGAATGTGCAGATCGGCGAAATCCGTTTCAAGGGCGTGTAAGCGGCCAAATAAACCAGTGAAGTCAGGAAAGTCAGCAATCCGGTCAGCGGGTTGCACAAAACAGCCAGATAGATCGACCCGCCCAGCGTCGCAACCACGCCGGCGGTAGTAGCGTGCAACAAACTCATACGCCCCGTGGGTAGCGGGCGCTGCGCCGTGCGCCGCATGTGCCCGTCCACCTTATATTCCATCACTTCATTCAGCGCCGCAGTTCCACTGGAGACCAATCCGATACCCAGCAAAGCATGAAAAAGTCCCCACGACAGCGACGACACTCCGCTTTTTTGCGCCCCGAAATAATAGCCGCACCATGCCGTCATTACGATCAGCGTAGTGACGCGCGCCTTCATCAATTCGGCATAGTCGCGTAGCAGAGAAGTCGCCTGACTGCGAAGGACTGACATAGGTTGGGTCATCGTGCTCATGGGCGATCAGTGGTGTGGTTGTCGTACCGCGTTTGCCTGCGCTCAATCGCTCGAATCATCATACCGTTGAAGGCGAATCGAGAAAAGCAAGCGTGGTGGTCCCACAAAACCACCACATACCGAGAATTGCATAGGTACTCTGTTGGCTTTCGAAAGTCAAGTCAAAATCTGACTCGCATTGCGATACCAAAATAAAATTCGAGCGCCGTGGCTGCGATTTTACTACGGACTCGCGGCCACGGTGGGTCCCGTAAAAATTTCTGGCGGATCAAAAAAACATTGATGCCACAGCGCAGCATCCGACAACTTGCCGGCCTTCCACTGTTGCAGAGTCTCGAAAGTCGCGGCGATCATTCCCCCGTCGGCCGAATCAAAGATCAGAACAATCCCCGCCAACTCCTGCGTCTTCTGGGCTAGTTCGGGATAGTCCCTGTCCATCACAGACTTAACAAATTCCAGCCTGAGCTGCGGACTCGACTCCTTCGCACCCTCGTCCGTCTTTTCCACGGAGACAATTTTCACCCGCTTGCCGCGGAGCGGCGTCCAATCTCCCGGAAAAGGCGCCACTTCCTCCCGCGCAATGCGAAATAGCTCCGCCGCCGTCGGCGCCGCAGCCGCGCTCGCGGGCGCATCGCCATCCGGAACGCTGTCCGGCATCTCCAAATTGTTGCGCCAGATCCATCCCCGCGACAAGCCGGATATCCGCACGTGCACCCAATCCCGGTTAAAATCCAACATCTCGAACTCATCATGGGCGCTAGCCAAAAACAACGTCTTGGCATTCAGACTGGCCGACGAGACCACCGGCGTTCCTGACTTCTTCACCGCCACCAGATTTTTAGGATGCGACTGATTCTTGAGAACCTCCTGCAGACCGTCCAGTTCGGTTTGCAGCGGCCCGCCCTCTTCAACTTTCCTCGGTTCCTTCTGTTGAGGATTCTTTTCCTGATCCGCCAGACCGTGCGCCACTGACGAGGAATAATTTCCCGTTACCTCAGGAAGCCGTGGCACCGGTGCTGAAATAGCTGGCTCTGACGACGCTGACGACGAATTTCCCGAGGAAGGGTTTCCCGACGGAGACGATCCAGATGCCGTCGTGGGTACTGCCGGCGAACTTGTCGCCGGTGAAGCTGACGAAGATGATCCTCGCGTCGGCGATTCTGCCGGAAATGGCGTCGTCGCAGATGGGACGGGACGGGCCACCGGCGCTCTCGCCGTCGCCCTGGCCGCAGGCGTCGGACTCGGCTGCGCAGTATTCGCCGCCAATTGATCCGCCAGCTGGTCCAGCACGTCCCCTTCAATCCTGCCATTGGAGGTCAGCACCTGATATCCAGACTTAGCCGCAACCGGATCTGCATACCAGGCTGTAACCTGCACCACCACGCGTACGACCGAGCCGCCTCCGGGCGCAGCGCTCACTTGAAACTTGGATTCGTAGTAGCCACGCCGGTAGCGGTCGAGAGGACGATCTGCCGAACTCGATATCGCGAAACCATCCAATACGGGCAAGCGCCCAGCGGTCGGTATCTCCTCCAGCATTTTCTCAATGATGGCTTTCGATTGCGGAAAGCTCCGTTCGTAGCCATCGCCTTGCGCATAACTGACCGGCGCACAGCCAGCCACTGCTATCCCCAGCAAGGCTAGCGAAAAAATTCCACGAAACGCCGCAGTGCCCGGCCTCATGGCAGAAGCTCCAACTGGTCGCGCTCCATCCATCCGTGCTGTCCCTCGTGGGTTTCCACTCCGTACCAGTAAGGCGTCGATATCAGGATCAGAACCTCCGTGCCCGGGGTCAGCAATTGCAGCGTGCCGGCGGTATGAAACGGCGCCGACTTCAGCGGAGCCCCCGGTTCTTTCACCAGACGCTCCACCTGTTTTTTAACATCCTTGATTTGCTGTTCCAAGGTCTGGCCCACAGGGGCGGGGGCGGCTGTCGTCGGTACCGACGCAGTTGCCGGCGGCACTTCCTGAGCCGGGTTGTTCGAACTGCTTTCCACCGTCTGCGGAGCAGCCCGCACGGGAGCTTGAGCCACCGGCGCGGGCGCTGCGTCATTGCGCACAGCGATATTTTGCTTTTTCGCCAGCACTTCCTGGCGTTCCTTCTCGGCCTCGGCGTTCTGCGCCTTCATCACCTCAATGGCGTCGAGATGTTCGCGAATATCTTTGTATTCAGCTGTCTCCACCGATCCGTTAGATTGGTGTACCACCCGGCGGAAGTCCTCCTTGAACAGCGCATCGATCCGCAAGACCGTATTCGTTTTCCCTTGAGGCATCACCACGTATCGCACCACCAGAGTACCAACGTCGCTGGATTCCTTGAAGTTGCGCGGGTCGAGCGCTTCCGTGCGAACCTTGTAGATAACCCTTCCACCCTGCTCCCAGGCCGGAAACACGTCCGAAGAATCGGCGACCTTTGCGCCCCCAACAAACTCGTCTTTGTTGTATTCCTTGGTTCCCCGAATCACCCCATTCTGCGCTACCTCTTCGACAACTTGCTCTACTTCGCTTTCCGGCAAGGGAATGTTCACAATGAAGCCTTCGCCGTAGGAAATCTTGTCTTTGCGACGGCCCGCCAGTGCTGCTGGAACCATCGACACAAGCAGCAGAAGGAGCAGAGGAATCGATGAAGCTGAGGAGTTGAGCCGCGTAAACATTGGACTGTCGTGTTCACCGAGGATTGTAGTTGAAGTGCGGAGCTTCATGGCCGGTTGATCCAGCCGGTGCCGTCGAAACCCGATCCAACAACTCAATCCGTTCTCCAATCTACCCGAGTTTCGTATGCTCCGTACAGAGATGTCAATCGCGACAAGTATTTTGCCGCGCTCCATCGATAGAAAGACGTTGTAAAAAAAATGTAAAAAAAATGATGAAAACCACTTGAATTTTTTCTTTCGACCGTAGTAGGATTCATCCCCGGTACGGTGGTAGGACCCTAACTGGTTTTCCGAATACGAGGTGAAATGCAGACGGATCCTCGTATTGAAGCCGTGTTTTTTATTTTTATTTCACCTGATTTTTGTGGGACGCAATTTAACCAAAACAAGAATATTGATCTGAATCTGAGGAGTCCGGTCATGCACGTTATGAGCCGTTTGCGGATTCGCGGTTTCGCTACGTTTGCTCCCTCCCTCTCTGCAATTTCACTCATCCTTCTATTTCTAGTGATGGCCGGCAGTCAGCGCGCGAATGCGCTTCCCGCCTTCGCTCGTAAATACGGCTTGCGCTGCTCCGCGTGTCATGAGTCGTGGCCAATGCTGAATTACTTTGGACAAAAGTTCAAAGACAACGGCTACCAGCTTATGAACGATCGCGATGCCCCGATCTGGCAGAATCCCGGCTATTGGCCAGTCACCTTCCGCATGACTCCGATCTGGCATCGTGTCAGCACCGGCAAAGTGCTGGTCGATACTTATACGGCGGGAAGCACCACGCCCACCGGTTCGGCCGTCCAGCGTGTCACTACTTCCGGCTTCGACTTAAGCGGACTCGACTTCCACACCGGCGGCACGCTCTATAAGAATTTCTCCTTCTACCTCCTGCCCTCTTCGGATCCTACCGGCGCTTTTCACTTTGAAACTGTCATGGCGCGTTTGGATAATCTTTGGGGTAGCCCTTGGCTCAACGTGAAGTTAGGCAAATTCGAACTCGATAACCTGCTTTCTGAAAAACGCATCTTGACCCTCAGCGGGAATGGAGGCATCTACCAGCTTTACCACTTCATCCCACAGGGTGACGGCAACATCTTTGGTCAAATGGGAGACAACCAACTCGGCCTCGAAGTGATGGGTCACAACTATAACGACCGGTCGCGCTACTCGGCGGCTATCTTGAGTTCAAACGACGGTACTACGCAACTTCCGTACGGCAACTCTTACACGGGGTTCTTTACCGCCAGTCAGGCTTTTGATGCGGGCAGAGCTGGAGTGCAGCGCATTGGCGGCTACGCCATGGTGGGCGAAGCGCCCACCACGTGGCTTACTCAGACGGGACCGAATGGCACGCTGCCCATCCCCGGCGGTGGTATCGGCAACAAGCCGTTCAGTCGCGAGGGTTTCGTCGGTCTGTTTTACTTCGGCCAACATGCCGACCTTACGGTCGTTACTCAACACGGCGAAGACAACGTTTGGTTTGGGCAGGGCTATGGCGACCTCATTGACGGTGTCGCCGCCGGTAATAACACGACCGGAACCGCTCTTCCCGCCGGAGCGCGGTCGCCTGTTTGGAACGGCGTCCTGTTCGAACCCCACTACATCTACAGTCCGCAGCTTATTTTCATTGGCCGCTACGAGACGATTCGCATGTCGCAGCAGTCGACTCCGGGAACACCTCAGAGTCTCGGCAACATCTCAACCTACACAATCGCCATGCGTTACAACCCATTCATGACCAGCCGCGCTGGTTTCGCCTGGCACAACGAATATAACTGGCTGCATCAGGACGGCGTCGGTCCGAGCCTCGGCTTGAACACCACCAACGTGAACACCAGCGAATTTTTGACGGGATTCGACTTTGATTTCTAAGATCATCCATTTCTTAGAGTAAGAGGGAACGACATGCGGACAAGATTGCAAAAGTGGACGCTTTTGATTGGGATCGCTGCTTTTTTTGCGCTCCCGCTGGCTTCGTGGGCGCAGGTGACGACCGAGCAGCTGCAGCAATGGCTGAATCTGCCTACCTCGACCAGTCACATCGGCAATATCACCGGAAACGCCAAGGCTGCTGCTCCGGAATATCGCCGATTCTGCGTCGGATGCCACGGAGAGATGGGCGATGGCAATGGTGAGGTCGCACAATGGCTTGAGCCCCCCATGTATCCCAAGCCTCGCGACTTCCAGCTCGGAGTATTCAAGTGTCGCTCTACTCCGACCGGAACTCTGCCCACGGACGAAGATCTTTTCGACACGATTGCTCGTGGCCTTGACCGCTCCAGTATGCCGCAGTGGAGCAATCTGACCAAGGTGGAGCGTGCCGATCTGGTCGCCTGGATCAAGCACTTCTCTCCCCGCTGGCAGAACGAGAAGCCCGGCACTCCTATTACCATCCCTCCCGAGCCCGAAGTCACCCCGGAACGCATCAAGGCGGGCCGCGAAGTATTTGCCCGAGTATCCTGCTGGAAGTGCCACGGCGTGCAGGGCATGGCGAACGGTCCGTCGGCCGCTACCCTTACAGACGATCTGGGTAAGCCTATTGAGCCCTTCAACTTTACTTCCGGCGCCCGGCCAAAGTGCGGCGACACCGATCAGGATATTTACCGGATCTTTATGACTGGCCTGGATGGCACTCCCATGCCTTCCTTTGCCGATACCATTAAACCTGATGAGGCTTGGGATCTGGTTTTCTACCTCCGGACCTTCATGCCGCAGAAAAGCAAAGAGAGAGAGTTGGCAAAACAGCTCAATCTGAAGCCGGTGGATCCAAACGCTCCCGCCGGCCAACAGTAGGGACTACAACGGCATCGCAAATATGCTTTTCAGCCGTGTAGTTTTCTAAGGAGAAAGATCAATGAAAGAATCATCAGCGAGAAATCAATACAGCTTGGTTGCAGTACTATCGGCGGTAGTTCTACTCTGTTGTGGCGCACTGCTTCTCAATTCCAACGTCAGCGCTGCTGGAGAAGGCAAAATCTCTGGCACCGTTAAACTCAGTGGCAACGCCCCGCACATGCGCGGCATCGACATGTCCAAGGATCCTTATTGCGCGAAAATCCACGCGAGCGATCCGGCCCACATGGAAAATGTGGTGGTCGGTTCCGGTGGCGGATTGCAAAATGTGGTCCTCTACATCTCCGAAGGCCTAACCGGTGGCGCTCTGACTGCGGTGCCGAGCGAGGTGCCGGTCTTCGATCAGAAGGGCTGCATGTATACCCCGCACGTTCTGGCCATGGATGTGAATCAGAAATTTAAGGTGATCACCAGCGACCAGACCACTCATAACATTCACCCCAATCCCAATCCCATGACGGGCAATATCCCATGGAATCAATCCCAGCCGCCCGGTGCCTCCCCGATTGAAAAAAGCTGGAAAGCTGCTGAGATGATTCCGGTGCAGTGCAACATTCATCCTTGGATGCACGGCTATTTCTCCGTAGTGAAAGGTCCCTACGCCACAACTGACGCTAGCGGCTCCTACACGATTAACAACGTACCACCCGGAAGTTACACCGTGACTGCCTGGCAGGAGGATTTGGGCACGCAGACGGCTAAGGTGACGGTTGCCGCAGGTGGAGCCGGATCTGCGGATTTCACCTTCAAGGGTAAATAGTCTCCTGACTTTTCTTCTTCGAAGTAGGTTGCATAAATCAACGAATCGCCGCAGCTGGCACTGCGGCGATTTAACAATTCGCCGGGTTTGACCGGCAGAGGCGGAAACATGGCGAAACTCTTGGCGGTAGTCCTGGTTCTGATCGCAATCGCTTCGGCAATTCCGATTGTGATGCACATGTGGCCCTTGCCGCCGGACATCTCTGTTCACGGCCACTTGATTGACGAGCAGTTCGCCGACACTATGGCCGAAGCTGGCATCTCCTTCTTGGCCTCGCAGATTCTCCTCGCCTTCTTTATCTGGAAATTTTCCAGCCCCAGACCAGGCGACAAAATCAGAAGCTTCCCGGGTGGCGCCGCGGGCTTGGTTATCGCCGCCTTTCTGTTGGTAGGCACCGAGTGTTTGGCTTTGGGCGTATTTGGCGTAAAGGCTTGGGCCAGCGTCTACCTGACTCCGCCAGCGGCAGACGCCCTGCCCATTCAAGTGCAAGCGGGACAGTTCGCATTTTATTTCCGCTATCCCGGCCCCGATGGTAAGTTCGGTCCCATCCACCCCGACCAGATCAATGAGGCCAACGCCAACTTCTTTGGACTGGACACCACCAACGACCAGGCTTCGAAAGACGATATCGTCACCGCCGAAATGGCCATCCCGGTAAATCGTGAAGTTCACCTGCTGATGCACTCCAAAGACGTCGGACACTCTTTTTACGTACCCGAGTTGCGTATCCAGCAGGATTTTGTTCCGGGTCTCGATCTCTCGGTTCATTTCACCGCGACCAAAGTCGGCAAGTATGAAATCGTTTGTACGCAGCTTTGTGGCCTCGGGCATTACAACATGAAGGCTTATCTGGAGGTGAAGTCTCCGGAAGATTACGACGCATGGATCAAGCAACAGGCAGCATTGCAATAATTATTTGAAACGCATTTTGAAAGGGTGCGGCTTTAGCCGCGCCGCTACAGTTCTAAATGAAACCGGGGCTTTTAGCCCCTGCAGCCGGAATACATCTCGGTCGAGGTGAGAGCACAATGCACGATATGTCAACCCACGCGGTAGCGCACGGCGAACCGACCAGCTTCATTCGCAAGCATGTCTTCAGCCTTGACCACAAAGTGATCGGCAAACAGTATTACGCGCTGGCCTTGATTGCCGCCATCGTGGGGATGTTCCTCTCCTGGCTCATGCGCATCCACTTGGGATTCGCCAATTTCGCAATCCCCGGCTTGCACTTACTCTCCAATTCCGGTGCGCCCGGTGATGTGATGACCCCCGAGTATTACCTGCAGCTGATGACCATGCACGGAACCATCATGGTCTTCTTCGTCCTCACGACTGCCCCGTTTGCTGCGTTCGGCAACTTTTTCCTGCCCATTCAAACCGGCGCGGAAGATATGCCGTTTCCGCACTTCAACATGATGTCGTTCTGGGTCACCTTCGTGGCCTTCGTGGTAATGATCGCCTCTTTCTTCGCCGCTGACGGTCCCACCTTGGGTGGCTGGACGCAGTACGCCCCCCTGAGCGCGGTTGGCTCGGTTGGCGGTCCCGGCGAAGGTATGGGCGTCATTCTCTGGGCGACTTCGATTGGCATCTTCTGTATCGGTCAGTTGCTCGGCTCGTTAAACTTCATTACCACCACGCTCGACATGCGCTGCAAGGGCATGTCGCTGATGCGGCTTCCGCTCAGTGCCTGGGCCTGGTTCATCACTTCCATCATGGGGCTCACCGCATTTGCGGTTCTCATGCCCGCCTGCATCTTACTGATTCTCGATCACGTCGCCGGCACCAGCTTCTTTATCCCCGGAGGATTGGTACTGAACGGTCAAGTGCTGCAGCACTCGGGCGGCTCCACACTCCTGTGGCAGCACCTGTTCTGGTTCTTCGGACATCCTGAGGTCTACATCGCAATCGTTCCTGGCATGGGCATCGTCTCCCACGTGCTCATCACCAACATGCGCCGCCCCATGCTCAGCCACCGGGTTCTCATTTATTCCATGGGCGCTCTCGCCGTCCTCAGCTACATGGTCTACGGGCATCACATGTTTGTCAGCGGGATGAATCCCGTCTCTTCCATCGCCTTCTCGTTCCCGACGCTGGTGATCACCATCCCATCGACCATCGTGGTTCTTATCTGGCTGGGGAGCCTGTACGGTTCCAAGTTGCGCATCAATTCCGCGTCGCTGTTCGCGCTGGGTTTCATCTCCATGTTCATTAGCGGCGGCGTCAGCGGATTTTTCCTCGCCCAGCCCTCGCTTGACATCATGTTGCACGCCACTTACTTCGTCGTCGGCCACTTCCATCTCGTCATGGGAGTCGCCGCCATGTTCGGCATCTTCGCCGGAACCTACTTCTGGTTCCCCAAAATGACCGGCCGCATGATGAATGAAACCTGGGGCAAAGTTCATTTCATTCTGAGTTTCATCGGCGCCTACTGCATCTTCATGCCGTTCCATTATCTCGGCATGGCAGGAAACGTTCGCCGCTACCAGGCATTCACCGACGACTACCTCATCCCGCTGATCCCGGTTCACAAGTTCATCACGATTGCCGCGCTCTGCACCGGCGCCGCCCAACTGATTTTTATTGTCAACTTGATCTATAGCCGCTTCAAAGGCCCCGTGGCTTCCGACAATCCTTGGGAAGGCACATCGCTCGAGTGGAGCACGGCAACCCCGCCGCCCCACAACAACTTTGGCGACCACATGCCGGTCGTCTACCACGATCCGTATGAATACAGCGTCGAAGGCGCGAGTGCGGACTTCGTCATGCAGACTTCGCCCGAGAAACTGAATAACCCGCACGAGGAGAAATAGAAAACAGGCAATCTGGCTCTGAACACGAACGATCTGGCTTTGAAAGGGCATGGCTTCAGCCGCGCCGTAAAGAGATCTAAAGAATCCGGGCTTTAGCCCCTGAGGGCGGGTTTCTAAGGAGAATTAGCAGTATGGCAACCACGATTCACGAACCGCCGAAAATCGATCTCGAACGTTTGCCGAGCCAAGGCTCCGGAGGCGGCTGGGGAACTTTTGTTCCCGCTGGCGGAGATTTGCGGCGCGTCAAGTCCTCTTCTCCACCACCTGCGAGCACCGGCATTTGGGTAGGCCTGGCAGCGATCACCATGACCTTCGCCGCCTTCACCAGCGCCCTGATCGTGCGCCAGGGATCCGCGCCCGACTGGCAGCATTTCACCCTGCCATCCATCCTTTACTTCAATTCCCTGATCATCATTGCCAGCAGCGTGACTCTGGAAATTGCTCGCCGTCAGGTCAACACGTTCATGGTTGCCAGAAATGAGGGCATGGCTCCGGCTCGCTGGCTTTATGTAACTCTCGCCCTGGGACTCATCTTCGTCGCCGGCCAGATTTTTGCCTGGCTGCAACTGAAGTCACAAGGCCTCGGACTCGCCACCAATATCAGTTATTCGTTCTTTTACGTCTTGACTGTCGCCCATGCGATCCACCTGCTCGGTGGCCTCGGCGGCCTGATCCGCGTGATTAGTAAAGTGAACCACTCCGTCCTGCGACGGAGCACCCTAAACGCTACTTCGCTCTATTGGCATTTCATGGGCGCGCTGTGGTTGTATCTGCTTTTGCTGCTCTGGATGAAACTCTAACCAGTTCGAAAGCAGAAGAAAGCAAGGAGGCAAAGTGAGCCAGGCTGATCTTTCGATTCACGGGCAGGTGTCGCGAAGCAGTGCGACAGAAGTAATGGCCGAGCCCGCATTCAAGGTCCCCGCGAAAAAAATGGCGATGTGGCTTTTCATCATCGCTGATACCGCCACCTTCGCCGGTTGCCTTTTCGCCTACGGCTTTATTCGCAATAGCACTCCCGACTGGCCCCGACCCTTTCACAGCATGACCAACGCGGCCATCATGACTTTCATCCTGCTCACCAGCAGTTTGACGATGATGTTCGCCATCCAGTCTGCACAAAAGGAGGACAAAGCTGGCGCGTTCCGCTGGACCATGATCACCGCGTTTCTCGGAATCGTGTTCGCCTTCCTGCATATCCGGGAGTGGCTGGACTTGATCGACAAAGGCGTGACCTTATTCCATAACCCATTTGGCACACCTTTATTCGGCTCGGTCTTTTTCAGCGTTACTGGCCTCCACTTGCTGCACGTAACCGGCGGCGTGATTGCTTTGATTGCCATTGCCATCCGCTATAAGGGCGGCCGCTACACTGCGGACGATATCGAAGTAACCGGCCTCTACTGGCACTTCGTCGATCTGGTCTGGATGTTCGTGGTTCCGTTTATGTATCTTCTGAATTGGTCGCACTAGGAATAAAAAAGGCAAGAAGGCTAGGAGCAACTCACTATGGCTACCGCAGAAACGCATAAGACCGGCGGGATGGGAAAAGATCTGATTGTTTACATTTGCCTGCTTGCCCTGGCCGGTCTGCAGTTCCTGATCGCCGGCATGCAGACCAGCACGATCCAAATGTTCGTGCGTATGCTGGCCGTCGCCGTGGTCGAAGGCGGCGTGGCCCTTTTGTTTTTCATGCATCTGTCGGAGAACCGCGGATTGCGCTGGTTCGTCCTGATTTTCACCATCGCGGTTCTTCTCGGTCTGCAATATGGATGGACCGACAGCTTCCGCCTCATTGACGGCGTGCCCTGGGCGAAGTAGCCTTTAAGAGTTAGCCTGTAAAGAGAATTGAGTGAGAAGATGAAGCTCTGGAAATCGATCGCCGTCTCGGCAATTTCGCTTGTTGCATTATTCCTGCTCTTCACCCCGACACTCGCCTCAGCCCAGAGTTGCGCCCTCTGCTATACCCAGGCCGCCTCCTCGGGCTCGCACATGATTCAGGCACTGAAAAGCGGCATTCTCATCCTCATCGCCCCTCCCACGCTAATGTCCGTAGGCCTCATCTTCATCTGCTACCGCAAACGCAACCAAACCATGACGGAAAACGGCGAAGAGTCCGACTTGGATTGGAAAGACACACCCACCAATTCCGACGAAAATTGGTAAGACGGGATCGCCACTTCCCGTTTCGAGAGATTACCAGCGTCGTCGAGAGCACCGTAGAAGAGCCACGCGCGGCTGAAGTGCCCCGATGCATTGTCATCCTGAGCGAAGCGAAAGCCTGCCCTGAGCGAAGTCGAAGGGGACCTCTGCACTCGCCTCCGCCACATCAGCTTTGCGCAATCGCCACGCCCCTCGATAGTACCGTGGAAGAGCGGCGCTTCAGCGCCGCGTACCGCGCCCAAAAAAGTCGGGCTTTAGCCCCGGGTCTACTTCTTGTAAACCACCCCACCCTTCATCACAAATGAAACCTTCCCCAACACTCCCACATCTTGCAGAGGATCCCCCGACACCGCAATCACATCCGCAAAATACCCCGGCTCCAACAATCCAATCTGCCCATCCCAACCCAGCAACTTGGCCCCATTAATCAGATCCGCCTGAATCACCGCCAGCGGCGACATTCCAAACTTAACCATCAACACAAACTCCCGCGCCTGTGTCCCGTGCGGAAACGGCCCTACATCCGACCCCACCGCCATCGGCACGCCCGCCGCAACCTGTTTGCGAAACTCCTGCGTCTTGTAATCCAGGGTGGCCCGTTCGCGCTCCGCCTGCGCTGAATTTTCCGCATGCTCCGCAAAATATTCAAAAATGGTAAATGTGGGAACCGCGAAGATCCCCTTCTCCCGCATCACCCGCATGGTTTCATCACTCAACTGGTTGGCATGATCAATCGACGCCACCCCCGCCCGCGCCGCAAACAACGTTCCCGGCTCACCCGTCGCATGCACCGCCACGCGCGCCCCCAC
>JBAVGI010000115.1:0-20421 GCA_049684755.1 Candidatus Sulfotelmatobacter sp. | reverse complement strand
CTGGTGGAACATTTCGGTAGCGCCGAAGCGGTTTTCCACGCATCTCTCACGGAACTGGAAGGCACAGGGATTAAAGCCGTTTCGGCGCAATCGATCGCCACAGGGAAATCGGCCGAGCTGGCGCGGGAAGAAATTGCCCGTGCCGGCGCCGCAAGCGTGACCATCGTTTCCGGCGAAGATGCATCCTACCCGGCGCGCCTGAAAGAAATTTACGACCCGCCCCTGGTGCTATATGTTCGGGGCGATCCCGAGGTTCTCACTCGACCGGGCATTGCCATGGTGGGCACGCGACATCCCACGCCCTATGGTTCGGGAATGGCCGAGCGACTGGCCTGCGATCTCGCTGCGCAAGGACTTGTGATCATCAGCGGAATGGCGCGAGGAGTTGACACTGCGGGCCATCGCGGGGCGATCACGGCGAAAGGCAAGACGGTTGCGGTGCTGGGCACGGGCGTGGATGTGATTTATCCGAAAGAAAATTCGCGGCTGGCGGAGCAGATTATCGCATTAGGTGGCGCGCTGATTTCGGAGTTCGCGATGGGGACCTTTGCAGCGCCGCAGAATTTTCCTATTCGCAACCGGATTTTGAGCGGGATGTCGGTCGGCGTGCTGGTGGTTGAAGCAGCAGAATATTCCGGAACGCGAATTACGGCGCGTTGCGCACTGGAACAAAACCGCGATGTTTTCGCGGTCCCGGGAAATGTAACCAATAAAAATTCCTGGGGACCAAACACATTGATAAAGCAGGGCGCAAAGCTGGTCGCGACCTGGGAAGATGTGTGGGAAGATCTGCCTGCAGAAGTAAAGCTGGCATTGACTCCTCCGGCGTCGCCTGAATCCGGTGGTGCGTCCTCGGCATCTCTATTTCCGGACGAAGGGCTTCCGCCGCATGAAAAAAAGCTTCTGAGCTTGCTGAAGGCGGATGAGCCGACACATATCGATGAGTTGGTGGAAAAACTCGAGAATGAGTTATCTTCCTCTGAGATTTTTGCGGCTCTGTTTGAATTGGAACTGACGGGCAAGGTCAGACAAATGCCCGGCAAGAATTTTGTAAAAAGCTTTTAGTGGGCTGTTGAACTTGGTCACACGATGAGCTACCGGCGGAAGTTTCCAATCGGAACGGTCGTAAGAATTGCGCCATTGGAGCAGTTGCAAGCGTTTAGGCGCGACTGGAAATATCATCATCCACTCCAGGATGAGCAGCTTCAATTCGCGGGAACAATAGACAAGGTGCGGGCTGTCAATTTCTATCATGGTGGCGATGTTATCTACCAACTGGAGACCGCGCGGGGAACATGGCATGAAGGGGTCGTGGATGCAAACTGACCTGCTACCGTTTCACCCGTAACTTGTTGCTTTTGTCCCATTCGTGCTAGCTTCGAAACAATTCTAGGGAATAGAAGAAGGAACCGAGGGTGCATTGCTAAAAAGTTTAGTCATTGTCGAATCGCCGGCTAAGGCGAAGACCATCCAGAAATATCTGGGAAAGGGATTTACCGTCGAGGCGTCGCTCGGCCACGTGAAAGATCTGCCCAAAAGCACGCTGGGCGTGGATACCGACGACAAGTTCGAAACTGAATACGTTGTCATTCCCGGTAAGGAAAAAGTTTTAGCCAGACTGAAGAAGCTGGCGGGTCCGATGGATGCGATCTTCCTTGCGCCTGACCCTGACCGTGAAGGCGAGGCCATTGCTGCTCATCTCGCGTTCGAGCTGGACACCAACGGCCATGCGAAGAAAGGCAAGAAGAAGAAAAAAGAAGATGCTGACGCCGTTCCCCGAATTCAACGCGTCACTTTTAACGAAATTACCAAGCGCGCCGTGCAGGCGGCTTTCGAGCATCCTCGTGCGATCGACCAAAACCTGGTAGATGCGCAGCAAGCGCGGCGCGTGCTAGATCGATTGGTGGGCTATCAGGTTTCTCCTCTGCTGTGGGATAAAGTTCGTCGCGGACTTTCTGCCGGGCGTGTGCAGACTGTCGCTCTGCGATTGATAGTCGAACGCGAACGCGAGATCAAAGCGTTCGAGAAGAAAGAATATTGGACAATTGACGCCCACCTTGCCGCCAGCAAACCTCCGGCCTTCGACGCTCGATTTCTGGGGAAGGGCGAAGAGAAAATTGAAGTCACAAACGGCGAGGATGCGGAGAAGATCCGCGCGGCGCTTGAGCAAGCCGACTGGCTGGTTCGGACGGTGGATAAGAAGGAACGCCGCCGGAATGCAGCGCCTCCGTTCACCACCAGCAAGCTGCAACAGGACTCTTCGCGGAAGCTGCGTTTTAGCGTGAAGCGCACGATGATGATCGCGCAGCGTTTGTACGAGGGTGTGGAACTCGGCGAAGAGGGCCAGGTTGGACTGATTACGTACATGCGTACCGATTCGACTCGCGTTGCTCCTGAGGCAATTCAGGAAGTGCGCGAATACGTTGGCAAGGAATATGGTGCGGCCTATCTTCCGGAGACTCCGAATACATATAAAGAAAAGAAGGAAGCGCAGGCGGCGCACGAAGCCATCCGTCCGACCTCGGCGATGCGCCATCCCGACCAGGTGAAGCAGTATCTAAAAGAAGATGAATACAAAGTCTACAAACTGATCTGGCAGCGCTTTGTGGCGTCGCAAATTATGCCTGCGGTTTTCGACCAGACCACGGTAGACATCGATGCAAAAGCAAAGAACGGAGACGTGTACTGGTTCCGCGTGACTGGATCGGTTCTGAAGTTTGACGGCTTCCTACGAGTCTATGAAGAATCGAAGGAAGGTAAGGACGAAGAAGACGAAGAACTGAAGCATAAGCTGCCGGCGCTCGAAGCTGGACAGAAGCTGACGCTGAAAGAATTGAAGCCGGAACAACATTTCACCGAGCCACCGCCGCGCTACAACGAGGCTTCGTTGGTCAAAGAGCTGGAAGAGCGCGGAATTGGGCGTCCGTCAACCTACTCAGCAATTCTCTCGACCATTCAGGAGCGGCAATACGTGCAAAAGCTGGGCGGCAAGTTTACGCCGACCGAAATTGGGTTGGTGGTGACCGATCTGCTGGTGGAAAACTTCCGTGACATCTTCGATGTGGCTTACACGGCACACCTTGAAGAAGAGCTCGACGACATCGAAGAAGGCAAGGAGAAGTGGACCGATACACTCGCCGATTTCTACAAGAAATTTCAGAAAGATCTCAAGTATGCCGAAAAGCATATGGAGAATATCAAGCGGATGGAGAAACCCACAGACGAGAAGTGCGAACGCTGCGGGTCGCCGCTGGTAATCAAGTGGGGCAAGCACGGGTCGTTTTACGCTTGCAGTACTTACGACAAAGAGGATCCGAACACCTGTACGTTTACCAAAGAGAATCCGATTAACCTGCCCGACCTGGATAGTGCTGACGTTCAGGAAACTACTCAGGAAGAATACTGCGAGAACTGCGGCCGCGTAATGGTACTGAAGCGCGGACGCTTCGGGCAGTTTATGGCTTGTACGGGATATCCCGATTGCAAGACCACGCGGAGATTGGATCAAGGCAAGAAAGTTCCGGATATTCCGCTCGATGAACTATGCCCGAAATGCGGACGCAATATGATGATCCGCCATGGGCGGTTCGGCGAATTCACGGCGTGTAGCGGATATCCCGAGTGCAAGCATGTGAAGCAGAATTTTATCGGCGTGAAGTGTCCGGAGTGCAAAGACGGCGAGTTGGTG
This sequence comes from Candidatus Sulfotelmatobacter sp., assembly GCA_049684755.1. GTDB lineage: Bacteria > Acidobacteriota > Terriglobia > Terriglobales > Acidobacteriaceae > Sulfotelmatobacter. The sequence goes on along the minus strand of JBAVGI010000115.1, from coordinate 16,733 downwards.
GAGAAGCGCGCGCGCAAGGGCAATACCTTCTACGGATGTGGGAATTATCCGAAGTGCAAGTTCACGTCGGCGCACAAGCCGATTCCGGAAAAGTGTCCTACGTGCGGCAGCGAGTATCTGGTCGAGAAGAATCTGAAGGCGGGACCAGTGATCGCTTGTCCGAACAAAGAGTGCGATTACGAACGCGCCGCGCCGCCTGCCGAAGCGGCTGCCACGAGCGCTTGAGAAGATCATCGGGCGGCTGGACCATCGGCGATTGGACGTTGGTTTGCCGCATTAGGCGTACGATTTTTGGAATTGCCCGATCACGCAATTTCAAAATTACTCAATTTCAAGAGGTGTTTGCATGTCCAAGAAAGCGACCGCTACCGATGCTCAACTGATTCTCGAACTCTACGAACTGCGCCGCGAAGCGGAAATGCGCAAGGCGCGCAACTGGTGGTTCGTCGAGTTCTGGCCGCGGAGTGCCGACGATTTTTTGAAAATCGCGTTTACTCCGGGAACGCCACAGAACAACTGGGTGCGCCAAGTAACAGGGTACTGGAGCATGGCCGCCTCGTTCGTTCTGCTCGGCGCGTTGAACGCGGATTTGTTCCTGCAGCCCGCGGTGAGCGGGGAAATGTTTATCGTGTTCGCGAAAGTTCATCCTTTTCTCAAGGAGCTACGTGAAAAGGCCGGCGACCCGCAGATGTTCGCGACTATTGAAAAAGTGATCATGAGTTCCAAGTACGGCCGCGAACGGCTCAAGTTCATGGTGAAGCGCGTCGAGACGATGCGTGAGAGACTCGCCCCGGCGAAGACCAGTTAAGTACTTATCACCACACGCCTGCTCACCTCTTCATCTGTTATGCTAGTCGGCTGTGCGGATGATCTGGTGGTTCCTGATCCTGGGTGTGAGTACGCTGATCGTGGTGTGCGTTGCAATCGCTCTGTACATGCGTTTGCGTCGGCATTTGCAACTTTCGCATGCAGTCCCGGAGAGCGAACGTCAGTCTGGCGACATTGAACATTGATGCTTCGAGTCTTGATCTTCCGTATTGCGCAATTCGAGGCTTTTCCATGAACAAACCAGCCATGCAATCTTTAGGCAATTCGCAGGAAGCTGTTTCTTTCAACGCGGCTCGTCAAGTTGCCCTGGTGGTGGGCGCCAGCTTGTTGGTTGCGTTGTGTGCGCGGATTACGATTCCCTTGCCATTTACGCCGGTTCCGTTGACGGTACAAAACTTCGGCGTACTGCTGGTGGGTCTGCTGCTGGGCAGCCGACGTGGATTTGCGGCACTGGTTCTCTACCTTGCCGAAGGCGCGATTGGATTGCCGGTATTTAATCCTACGGGTGTAGGTGGTGTCGCACAATTGTTGGGTGCAACCGGCGGATTTTTGCTGGCATATCCATTTGTCGCGTGGGTGGCGGGATATGTGATGGAACACGGGCGTAAGAATTTTGCTCGCGCCGCCACGGGTGGGCTGCTGGGCGAATTTGTGCTTTTTACCGGCGGTCTGACGTGGCTCGCGGTGTTAACGCATTCGATCGCGCAGGCTTTTCGCTGGGGGCTTTACTGGTTTCTGTTTGCGGAAATTATCAAGGTGATGATGGCGGCGGGAATTGCGGCGCGATGGCAGCGCCACACGGATAGCCGTGAGACACAACAGCAAGATTAGCAGTTCGGTTTCCGGAGTTTGAAATGACAGTAATTTCTGAAGCAGAAACAAAGCAATCCACTGGCAGTCCTTTGTCGCAGGTGCGCGAGATTTCTATCGCCCATAGCCCGGATTCCGATGATGCATTTATGTTTTATGGTCTTGCCACCAGCAAGGTCCGCGTCCCCGGACTGCGCTTCACTCACACTCTTTGTGACATCGAAAGCTTGAACCAGAAGGCGCGCGAAGGCGTGTATGACGTAACCGCGATTTCGTTTCACGCCTATCCTTATATTCAGGATCTCTACGCGCTCATGTCGTGCGGCGGCAGTGTGGGCGAAGGTTATGGTCCGATGATCGTTTCGCCGCGTTCGTTCACGCAAAGCGAGATTAAGGAAAAGCGCATTGCTGTGCCCGGCAAACTGACTACCGCATATTTGGCGCTGCAACTCTTTGCTCCGGGAGTGGAGACGGAAGTCGTGCCGTTCGATCAGATTATTCCTCAGGTGCTCGAGGGCAAGTACGAAGCCGGACTCATCATCCACGAGGGCCAGTTGACTTATGACAAAGCTGGACTTCACCGCATCGTCGATCTTGGGAGATGGTGGCAGAAGATGACCGGCTTGCCACTGCCACTGGGAGGAAATGCAATCCGGCGCGCTCTTGGGCCGGGGCTGATTTCCGCAGTGAACAGCGCTCTGCGCGACAGCATCCAGTATGCGCTCGATCACCGGGAGGAAGCGTTGTCTTACGCTATGCAATTTGCGCGCGATCTGGACACGCAGACTGCCGACCGTTTCGTTGGCATGTATGTGAACGAGCGCACGCTCGACTACGGTCCCGAGGGGCGCGAGGGGGTTGAACGTCTGCTCGATATGGGGCACAAGGCTGGGATCATCGGGCCTGAGGCGCGCGTGGATTGGGTCTCGTAGTTTTTGCAAGGAGCATTCCGCAATTTGCCCGGCACTGCCGAAAATCTTCAAGCACGTCAGACTCTGCTGATCGACGCCGACGACACGCTCTGGGAAAACAATATTTACTTTGAGCGGGCGATCGGGCGCTTCATTTCATTTCTCAACCATCACGAATTTTCTCCCGAGCAAGTGCGCGAAGTTCTGAACGATGTGGAGCGGGAATGCATTGTGAAGCATGGATACGGGCTGCATAGTTTTGCGCACGCGCTGGTCGATACGTTTGAACGGCTCAGTGTGGGCCCAGTCACGCCTGCGTTGCATGCCCAGATCAACGGCTTCGCACACACAATTGCGGACCACCCCATCGAGATGTTGCCGGAAGTAACGGAAACGCTGCGGCACCTTGCCACCCGGCACCACATCATCCTGGTGACGAAGGGCGCGGTTGCGGAGCAGACGGGTAAGATCGAGCGTTCGGGACTTAAGGAATATTTTGCCGCGACCGAGATCCTCACGGAAAAAGATGCGACGGCCTACCGCCGGATCGTCGAAAAATACGAACTCGCATCCGACTCAACCTGGATGGTCGGCAACAGCCCCAAGTCTGACATCAATCCGGCACTGGCGGCTGGTTTGAACGCAGTGTTCGTGCCTCACGGCGATACTTGGATTCTCGAACATGAGGACTTAAACGCCGCTCCGCCGTCGCAGCGCCTTCTGATCGTTGGCCGCTTCGCAGAACTGCGGGAACATTTTTGATCCGAACATCCGGGCCGAGATCCCGCTCACAATTACTTTTCGATCATTAGAAAGAAAGCACCAAACTAACCAACAATCCTGACTCCCGGCGCGAATCCGCGCATGTTACGCTCAATCTGTTTAACCTTTTCAATAAATATCTTGGCCGTGGAGACAAATAATTTCCGCAGGCTGTTGCGCACCGTGGAGGCTCTCTCCGAACTGGGGCCGGAGCTCACGGCGGAGCGCGATTTCACCGACACTTCGCGTCGTATGCTGTCCGCTGTTATGGAAGCGGCCGGGGCGCGCGAGGGTACACTGTTCCTCTTCAATGAGAAGCCCACAATGTTGTCGTCCGTGGTGGCGGAAGGTTTCGCCATGCTCCCCGAGCCGGCCTTCATTCCGCTTCTTCCCAAGCACGTTCACGCCCTCTCCGCGGCGCGCGGGCCGATTGTGCTCAATGCCTCTACGTATTCCGTGTTTCTCAGCTCCAACGGTAACGTAGCTCCCGAACTCTTCAAATGCATTGCGCCTCTGAAATCGGTCGGCAAGCTTGCTGGAGTAATCGCTTTGGGAAGGCGACCTGGTGACGCGCCATATCTTGAGGCGGAACTGGACGCGACGAATCTGCTGTGCAGCTACATCGGGCTTGCTGTACATAACCATGCGCTGACACAAACTCTGGCCCAGCGGGTTACTGAGAACCTGCGCCTGATGGCTTCGTTGCATGGGTTCTATGACAGCGCTCTGGAGGCCTTCGCCACAGCCATTGACGTGAAGCACGTGAATATTCATGGTCACTCTTTGCGAGTGGGCCGCTACGCCGCTGCGATCGGCGAGGCTATGGGCGTGGAGGCAGGTGAGGTTGCCGCGCTGCGCAGCGCGGGATATTTGCACGATATCGGCAAGGTGGCTGTCGACCGGCGATTGTTCAGCAAGGCGAGTGCATTGAACCCGGAAGAGTTCCGCGAGATGGCGGACCATACGGTGGTCGGCCACCAGATTGTCAGCAGCGTGGAATTTCCCTGGCCGAAGATTCATGAGTCCGTGCGTTGGCATCACGAGCGTGGCGATGGATCGGGATATCCCGATGCTTTGTCGGGCGACGACTTGCCCATGCCAGTACGGATTATGGCGCTGGCCGATACGTTCGATGCGATGACCAGCGCTCGTCCTTATCGCGAACCGCTGTCACTGGGCGGGGCGCTCAGCGATCTGGTGCGCATGGCTCCGCAGAAATACGATCCCAACGTGGTGCAGGCGCTTCTGATTCAGGTGCGTCGTGATGCTGTTGGGAGCAATCGAATTCCGCTTCTGGCAGACCATATGGCAGTCAATATTTCTCCAACCGATGTCGATCAACTGGCCGCAACCCTGCAGCACAAGGTATCACGGGGCAAAATGTATTTGACCTAGCTCTGCCGTGGGCCAGCCTCGGTCGAATACTTGGGTAACTCTTCAACCAGCAACTTTTTCCTACCACCGGGTTGATAATGAAAGGGCTGTCGCCTTTTCCTGATCCGGAGACCTCATGCCTGCGGGGCGCATGAAGATCGCTGTTCTTCTTGTTTCTATCGGCCTGGCGAGTTGTGTCCAACCGCTGCTGGCTAGGAAGAAGCAGAAGGAAGCGCCGCCGTCCGCCCTCGACGATCAAAAACGTGCCTTTCATGCGCTCAACCGGTTGACTTTTGGCCCGCGGCCGGGAGACGTGCAACGGGTGATGGCAATTGGGGTCGACCAGTGGATTGATTTGCAACTGCATCCCGAACGAATCGACGATAGCGCTCTCAATGAGCATCTGGAGCCGTTCCGCACGCTACGCATGAGCACGAAGGAGTTGGCAGAAAGCTTTCCTGATGGTCAGGAAATTAATCAGGTGAAGAACGGCAAGCGACCCATGCCTTCCGACGCAGCGTTACGCATGGTTTATCAGGTTCAGATCGAACGGCAGCAGGAGAAAAAGGACCGGAAGCAGGAGGCGGCCAAGAATTCTGCGCCACTCGAAGCGGATGGCGCCGGAAAAACTGCAAGGATGGACCCCTCTGTGTCGGCCGCGAAGTTGGCCCCCGAAGAAGAGGACCGGGCGCAAAGAGGCGAGCGAGCGCTTTATGCCGATCTTGATGTTCAGCAACTGCCTGAGCTTCCTGCGGATCAGCGTTTCAAGAAAATTCTCGGCATGTCGACAGATGAACAGGTTGAAGTTGCCGATTCTCTTCGTCGCGGAAAAGGGCAGGCATTGCTGGAGGGCCTGTCTCCGAAAGAGGAGGAAACTTTGCTGGCAATGAATAATCCTGCCGGAGTGGTGACCGTGGAGCTTGCGCAAGCGAAACTTTTGCGCGCTATCTACAGCGAGCGCCAGCTTGAAGAAGTGATGACCGATTTTTGGTTTAACCATTTCAACGTGTTCGTGGACAAAGGGGTCGATCGGCTGCTCGTCACCAGCTACGAGCGGGATGTGATCCGGCCGCATGCTCTGGGAAAGTTTGAAGATTTGCTGGTGGCTACGGCGAAGAGTCCGGCAATGCTGTTCTACTTGGACAACTGGCTTAGTGTGGGGCCGCATTCTCCGCAAGCGCTCGGGATTCCGCTGCGTGCGGATGGGCCCTACATACGTCCGCCGAGTGCGCGATCCAATGGGGTAAAAAAGCGAAGTGGCCTGAACGAAAACTACGGGCGCGAGTTGCTCGAACTCCACACGCTGAGTGTGAACGGCGGATACTCTCAGCGCGATGTTACCGAGGTGGCAAAGGTTTTTACTGGTTGGACGATCGAAAAACCTTATCAGGGCGGCGCTTTCAAGTTTGAACCACGCATGCACGAGCCTGGCCCGAAGTTGGTGCTGGGGCATCGCATCAAGCCGAAGGGAGAAGCCGAGGGTCTGGAGTTGCTGCACAAGCTGGCCACCAGCCCGCAAACGGCGCACTTTATTTCTCTGAAGTTGGCGGAGCGACTTGTTTCGGATGATCCGCCTGCGGCTTTGGTCGATCGCCTGGCAAAAACTTTTCTTACGAAAAAAGGAGATATTCGCGAACTGCTGACCGTGCTCTTTCACTCCCCGGAGTTTTGGGATGAGGGAACTTATCGAGCGAAAGTGAAAACGCCACTGGAATTCGTGGTTTCGACGGTGCGCGCGACAGGTGCGGATATGGGCGATCCAGTGGCGCTAGTTCGTCAGCTGAACAATATGGGGATGCCGCTCTATGGGGCGCAGCCGCCTACGGGTTATTCGATGAAGGCGGAAGCGTGGGTTAGTTCTTCCGCATTGCTGAATCGCATGAATTTTGCACTGGCGCTGACCAGCGGAAGAATTAAAGATGTGAATGTGGATGCGGTACAGCTTGTGCGGAGCAATGCTTCCGAAGCTGCGATGGATTCGAATCTTGCTTTGTCTACTCTGGAAAACATTTTGCTGGACGGAGATGTATCGAAGCAGACGCACGATTCGATCGCGGCGCAGACCAGGCAAGAGAACAAGCCAGGTGTGCGCAATCCTGCGGATGCAATGCGTCCGCAGGAGGTGAGCACGATGGCAGGTTTGCTATTGGGGTCGCCGGAGTTTCAGAGAAGATAGATGGTGGCTTCGGGCCACTAGCTTCTAGCTGGAATCTGGCGAGATACTGAGATTTATGTTGAGTTGGAAAGTAGTAGCCGGCAACCGGAGGCGATTTTTATGACGATTACACGTCGCGTTTTTCTTCGCAACAGCGCGCTGGCCGTCGTCGGAACGGCGGCTGTGCCAGGTTTTTTGACGCGCGCTGCGATGGGCGCGGTTGAGCCGGGGACACGCACCAAGCGACTTGTCGTAATTTTTCAGCGTGGTGCAGCCGATGGTTTGAACATAGTAGTGCCGCACGGTGAGGCGCAGTATTACGCGATGCGGCCGAGCATTAATATTCCGCGCAAGGATGTGCTGGATCTCGATGGATTTTTCGGTTTGCATCCTTCACTTGCGCCGTTCCAAACGCTGTGGCAACAACGTCACTTGGCGATTGTGCATGCAGCCGGGTCACCTGATCCCAGCCGCTCGCACTTCGATGCGCAGGATTTCATGGAGGCCGGCACTCCCGGGGTGAAGTCAACTGAAGACGGATGGCTGAACCGTGCGCTGCGCAACATGCCACAAGCAGCGCAGAAATCGGCGTTTGAGGCCATCGCCATGGGGCCGTCGATTCCTCGCATCTTGAGTGGCGTAGAGCCAGCGATCGCGATGAACAATATCAATGATTTCTCGGTCGGTGGCCGCAATCAGAAAGCTTCGCCGGCCGCGACCGCCTTCGAGGCGATGTATGACCACTCCGTCGACTCCGTTCTGCATGGTACGGGCGAAGAAACATTTGACGCGGTCAAGATGCTGAAGTCCGCGGACCCGGCGAGATACAAACCCGCGCCCGGCGCCGATTATCCCAAGGGACGCTTCGGCGACAGCCTGCGTCAGCTTGCGCAACTCATCAAGGCGAACGTCGGCGTGCAGGTGGCGTTTGCGGATATTGGCGGCTGGGACCATCACGTGAACGAAGGCGCAACCGAGGGCCAGATTGCCAACGTGCTGCGCGACTTCTCGCAGTCGATCGCCGCTTTCTGGACAGATCTCGGAGGCCTCGGCGAAGACACCGTGGTAGTAACGATGTCGGAATTTGGCCGAACCGCGCGTGAGAACGGCAATCGTGGCACAGACCACGGGCATGCGAATGTGATGTTTGTTCTGGGCGGGCCGGTGAGAGGTGGGAAAGTTTACGGTCGCTGGCCGGGGCTTGAGCAGTCGCAGCTTTATGAAGGACGGGATCTGGCGTTGACTACGGATTTCCGGCAAGTTGTTGGCGAAGCTGTTGCGCGGCATTTGAGCAACAAGAATTTGAATGAAGTGTTTCCGGGGTATGACAATCAGCCGGGCAAATTCTTGAGGCTTCTGGGATAGCGTGAGCGATGCGGGCGACGTACTGCGGCGACTTGCTTAGATCTCAATCATCACATCGCCGTTTTCAATCTTGAGCGGGTATACGGCGACCTTCATGCTGGGATTTTGTTCTGCCGCGCCGGTCTTTGTGTCCCAGGCCCAGCCGTGCCACGGACACACAACTTTGCTGCCTTCAATCATCCCTTGAGCGAGCGGGCCGCCGCGATGCAGGCAGACGTTATCCATCGCGCTGTATGTGCCGTTGACGTTGGCGATGCAGATGGTCTTTGCGCCGCAGGGAAATTCCTTAGCCTCGTCGATGGGCGGGAGCTCGGATTCAGTGGCCAGCTTGGTGAATATTGGCATGGGAATCAGCAATTAGCAATTGGCAGTTGGCTTAAACCGGTTCATCAAGTGCTACTTGCCAGCTGCTAATTGCTTACTTGGGCTGTGCCGTTTGCGCGATCATGACCTGGCGCTTGAAGTTTTCCAGCATGTTGGGATCGAGACGGACTTCCGTCGGCTTCTTCGCGAGCGTCATGGTATCGATTTTGTCCTGCAGTTTGAGCAGCGCGTAGAAAAGATTTTCGGGACGCGGCGGGCATCCGGTGACGTAGACATCGGTGGGCACGATTTTGTCGACGCCCTGCAGCACCGCGTAGGTATTGAATGGGCCGCCCACCGAGGAGCACGCACCCATCGAGATCACCCACTTCGGATCAGGCATCTGATCATAGATGCGCTTCACAACCGGCGCCATCTTCAGGGTGACGGTGCCGGCGACGATCATGAGGTCGCTCTGACGCGGGCTGGGACGAAAAACCTCCGAGCCGAAGCGCGCAATGTCGAACCGTGACGTAGACGAGGCGATCATCTCGATGGCGCAGCAGGCCAGGCCAAACGTCATCGGCCAGACGGCGGACTTGCGCGCCCAGTTGAAGACGTAGTCGACAGTGCTGATCATGAAATTCTTTTCGAATTTGTTCTGCAGCCAGCCCATCCAGTGACCTCGATTCGTGCCGGTTAATGAAACGATTATACGTTTAAACCCGAGGAGAATGGCACGAAGCAAATCAGTCTAGGTATAAGGTGGTTCAGGTGTCAATCGTTCCGCGCGCCGGGCTAAGTTGCCGCCGGAAGGCGACTCAGCTACAAATAGAATTATCCATGGATTCAAAGACTGACGTGGCCGCCCGCCACAACCGCGTATTCACTCAATGTCTCGAAACTTGGGCTCGTATCCGCACATCGCAATTCTGGATGGTCGCTATCGCACTGTTCTTGCGCGTAGGGTGGATCATCGTTGGGCATACTTACAAGTTCAAGAGCACGGAAAATAATTTTGGTTTCGGTTGGGAGATGGGACGGATCGGCGCGGCTATCGCATCGGGCCGCGGCTTCAGCGATGCTTTCGGCACGCCAACGGGTCCAACTGCCTGGGAACCCCCTCTGTATCCCTACCTGACGGCGGGCATCTTCCATATCTTCGGCATTTATTCGAGATCGTCGGCATTTGTTCTGCTCAGCATCAATAGCGTTTTTTCTGCGCTGACGTGCATTCCGATTTTTCTTATCGCCCGCCGGATGTTTTCGGAAAAGGTCGCGGTCGGTTCTGCGTGGACATGGGCCCTTCTGCCTTATGTAATGTTCTGGTGCACGCGCTGGGTGTGGGAGACGAGTTTTTCTGCGCTACTGCTCGCTGTAATCTTCTGGCTGGCGCTGACCATGGAAGATCGCGAGGGATTAAAGCCCTGGCTCGTGTTTGGACTGCTTTGGGGAATCGCGGCGCTGAACAGCACAGTGTTGATTGCCTTTCTTCCAGCTTCCGGACTTTGGGCGTGGTATCGACGCGCCAAGCGGCGCAGACCATCGTTCGCGGGTATCGTTCTGGCTTCTTTGATTTTCATTGCCTGCGTTACTCCATGGACGGTGCGCAACTATCGAACGTTCGGCAGGTTCATCTTAATCCGCGATAACCTCGGGGCTGAGTTGCGGCTGGGCAATGGGCCGGGAGCCGATGGTACGTGGATGCAGTATTTGCATCCGACGCAGGACGTATATGCGATGCGGTTGTACACGTCGATGGGCGAATTGGCGTTTATTGAACGCAGCCAACGGCATGCGCTCGATTACATTGAAGCCGATTATCGACGCTTCGCGGTGCTTTGCCTGAAGCGGTTCATTTATTTTTGGGCGGGACCGCCGCGCCTGGCACAAATCTGGTGGCTGGCTGAGGTTAAGAATTCGCTCTTTCTGGCGTCTTCGGTGCTGATGTTCTGGGGACTGGGACGCGCTTTACGCCAGCGCAGACCCGGCGCCTGGCTTATGTTTTGGCTGATTCTGTTGTATCCAGCGATCTATTATGTGGTCTATCCGGGCCAGCGTTACCGCCATCCCATCGAGCCTGAGATGATGATACTGGGCATCTTTTTGCTGACCGAAGCGGGCAAGAAAAATTCAGGCGGCGTCGAAGAATGACCGGGAACCGCGAAACACCGCTCTGTATATACCTCATCATGCGAAGGCGATTCGATCTCGAGGGGTTCTCACCTATTCGCATCTGTTCCGTCTAACTTTGTAAACGGAGGAGTCCCATGAACCGTCCCTGCCGGTCCCACGCGCGCTCAGCAATCGTTGTTAGCCTTTGCTCGTTTTGTATCGTCGCAGTTGCAGCACACGCCTCCGATCATCGTGGAGCGTTCAGCGAAGAATTCCATCAAACCTACGCGCTCTCGCCCGGTGGCCGCGTGGATCTGGAGAACATCAATGGCGCGGTCCATATCTCCGTCTGGGATCAGAATCAAGTGAAGGTGGACGCCATAAAGTATGCCGACTCAAAGGACCGGCTTGCGGATGCCCATATCGAAATCGATTCGAGTAACGACCATCTTTCCATTCGCACCAGGTACCCCGAACACGATCATTGGGGGATGAACGTCAATCCCGCCAGCGTCGAATACACGCTGACCGTGCCACGCGCCGCGAGGCTCGACGAGATCAAGTTAATCAATGGTGCGCTCGATGTGACGGGAGCAGCCGGAGAAGTACATGCGTCGTGCGTCAATGGCAGATTGGAGGCGCACAACCTTTCCGGGCGCGCGGAACTCTCTACCGTGAACGGCCGCCTGGAGGTTACGTTTAATCAGCTTCCCGGTTCATCGATCAAGCTGAGTTCTGTGAACGGCGCGGTGGAGATGACGATCCCTTCGGACTCGAAAGCGGAAATCGAAGCGAGTACGGTGTCGGGGAGAATCGAGAACGATTTCGGACTGCACCTCAATCGTCATCGATTTGTTGGTAATGATTTGCGCGGTGAACTGGGCAGCGGCGGGCCGCGGATCAAACTCTCAAGCGTGAACGGGAGGATTGAAATTCGCCACGCCGTCGATGGTCGTGCTCTGAGCCCAGGGAAAGACTTAAATCATTCCGATAAGGATGATGAGCATGACAGCGAGATCTAGGGACAACGAACGTCAGTAGATCGTATATCCCGGGGCCGGCGTGCGCAGATCCGGCTTCGAAGCCATCAGGAGCAAAGCGCCTTCGCGCTTGAACGCCCGCAGATCTTCCAGGGAATTGAACGATTTAGTTTTGTAATCATCCGGAGTAGGCGTGTCGTCGGGAATGCGGACCGCCTCGACGTCATCGAAGGCATGCTTCTTCAACAGCTCAACATACTCCGCCTGGGAACGCACGTGCACCGGCACTTTCAGCTTGTCTACCCACTGCAGCGAATACTGATTGTCACAATATAAATTAATTAAGATGAATAACTTTCCTCGGGGCGCCATCACGCGAAACAACTCCATCAGGGCGCGATCCTGATCGGCGTAGTAATAAAATGACTCGACCGATAAAACCTTGTCGAAGAAATTCTCTTCCCAGGGAATTTGTTGCGCCGATCCCCAGACGTAAAGCACGTTGTCGAAATCTCTCGAGGCGGCCCGCGCTTCGCGAATCATCTCGTCGGAAACGTCGAGGCCTATTACCTGGCCGAATCCATCTGGCCCTTCTCCCACCAGTCGCGCCAGCAGGCGCGTAGCCCAACCGGAGCCGCAACCGAGATCGAGCACGCGCTCACCGGTACGCAGGTTCATCCGCCGAATCGTTTTCGCCGTAATGTCGAGATGATGCTGCTCCATCTTTGGGCCCTCACCGGCGGCGGCCCAGCGGTTGAATTCCTGTTGCAGCTTATCGTCGGGAGTCAGTGGCTTATCAGGCAAGATTGCTTTGTCTCCTTTATGGTCGCTGCATAGATTCTATAACCACGCAGGACACGAGGGTCTGCGAAGGACAACTTGTGCTACAGTTTTCCTCCTCATGGCAAAAGATTCTGAGAACCCTTCTCCGGAGCCCGGACCCGGGTCGCTTTACTGCCCCAACTGCGCGAAAGAGGTGAACGATCCGCTCATTTGCGGAGATTGCTCGGCCGTGATCTGCCGCCGCTGCGGCACGCCGCTCGAATCTTCCGACGAACTGGGAATTGGATAATGGACGCGCCAGTCACAGCCGCAGTTGAAACTCCCGCGAAACCGCAAGCCACGCTGGTACGCGGGCTCAGCCTGCTCGATTCTGTTTTGTTGCTGGTGAGCGGCATCATTGGGTCTTCGATTTTCCTCACCGCGAAAGATATCGCCGGTCCGCTGCCGCAGCCCATGCTGTTCTTATTGGTCTGGATTATCGGCGGAGTGATTTCGCTGTTCGGTTGCGTGGCTTTCGCCGAGTTGGGCTCCATGTTTCCGGAGTCCGGCGGACAATATGTTTATCTTCGCGAAGCCTATGGCGATCTCGTTGCTTTTCTTTACGGATGGATGCTGTTCGCGGTCGCGAACGGGGGGACGATCGCAGCGCTTTCCGTTGCATCGGCCGCATACACGGGACAAGTTTTCCCAATCGTTTCACAGGAGCACATTGTCGTCTCGCTGTTGGGAGTCACGATCACGCGGGCGCATTTGTTCGGCCTGCTCCTCATTGCCATTCTGACTTACGTGAATGTTGTGGGCCTGCGCTGGGGAACACTGCTGCAGAATCTTTCTACGTGGACAAAGTTTGCCGCGATGGCTGCGTTTGTAATTTTGGGATTCGCCATTGGCAAAGGCGATTGGTCTCACTTTCATTCGCACGGAGTTGGTCTCACGATGGGAGTTCATCCCACGCAGTTGATTTCTGCTATGGGGATCGCATTGATCGCGGTGTTCTGGGCGTATGACGGGTGGGTATACATCACCTGGGTTGCTGGAGAGGTGAAGGAACCGCGGCGCAATGTGCCTCTGGCGATGGTGCTCGGAGTGCTCGTGGTGGGTGTAATTTACATGGCCATGAACATGACCTATCTCTATGCGCTGCCACTCGGCGAAATTGCGCAGCACGAAACCATCGCGCACGCGGCCGCGGCTGCGTTGTTTTCCCCGCATGCCGCGGTCTGGCTGTCACTCATGATCGCTGTCTCATGCTTTAGCGCGGCGGCTACTTGCACGCTCTCCGGTGCGCGTGTCTATCTGGCGATGGCGCAGGACGGAGTGTTTTTCAAACGCATGGCAGTCATTCATCCCAAGTGGCGAACACCGGCGTTCAGCCTGATTGGACAAGGCATATGGGCTGCGCTGCTTACCGTGAGTGGACGCTACGATCAGCTGTATACGTATGTGATCTACGGGATGGTGTTGTCTTATACGCTGACTGTGATTGGCATGTTTTTATTGCGCTGGAGGCGTCCGGAGATTCCGCGTCCCTATCGCTGCACGGGGTATCCGTGGCTACCAGCGATTTATGTATTAGTTGGCGCGGCCTGGACATTGAACACAATCATTACGCGTCCGGCGGAAGCTTTCTGGGGCACCGCGATTGTGCTGGTGGGCGTGCCGGGATATTTGTACTGGAAGCGAAGTAACCGGAAGGCTGCCGCAGTGGAGTAGAAGATGTTTGAAAGGTATACCGAGAAGGCGCGGCGAGTGCTTTTCTTCGGCCGCTATGAAGCCAGCCAGTTTGGCTCGCCTGTGATCGATGCCGAGCATCTGCTTCTTGGTCTGCTGCGTGAAGACAGGACTGTGTACCGCTGGTTGCCGAAAATGGATCCGCAAACCATTCGCCAGCGAGTCTTTGAAAATTCATCAAAACTTCCGCCGACGTCGACGGCGGTCGATCTGCCGCTCAGCGAAGCGGTGGAGCTGATTCTGAAACATGCCGCTGAAGAAGCCGACCGCCTTGCCCACAGACACATTGGAACCGAGCATCTGTTTCTGGGACTGCTCGATGAAGAGGATAGTTTCGCCGCTAAACTTTTGCGAGAGGCCGGCGCCGATGCAGGCAGCATTCGCGTGCAGCTGGCCGAGTCGGCCGCGAAGCAATCGCTGCCCGAGCGTAATGAATCCATTTACACGCGAAACTTTCGCTCGCTGTGGGGGGGAGCTGTCATAATCCATGGTGTTCCGCGCAGTGCGGACCGGGTTCGGGATTCTGTCCAAAGCTGCCGCATGTACAACTTCCATTGGGATAAGCGCTCCTGGACCAGTGCTGACATTGTGGTTGCGCGAAAAACTGGCAAGGTTTCCTTCGACTTAAGTCTTGCTGCAGACGGCGCAAATTTTGAGTTGGTCAAGGGCGGTTGGAAAAAAGGTCACTGCTTCATTTGCCGCTGGGAGCTGTTCGAATCTGAGAGCGACGTCGACCATGGGATCGGCTACACCAATGGCCGTGACTGGGTTTGTACGGAATGCTACGTAAAATTCTGGCAGGGTCCAGATTTTTTCGCCTCGTCGTATTCCGACATCACCTAATTCGAAAAGCGGGGAAGGAGCACGCCTTTCGTGAGACGGCGTCGCATAATGAGACGGCATCTCGCGAGGCAGATTTCCCGGTTAGATGCCCGACTTCTAACTCATTGAAAACCTTAGCGCCTGAGTGCTAATCCTTCCGTTCGACGCGATGGTCTCGGTCGTGCTTCTGATTCTTGCATAACCGCGTGTTCTGGCTCCCCAACGCTCTTCCTAACCGGGAAGAGGGGGAGCCCAACCGCACTTTTTGGCGAAAGTCAGTACTGGCCGAAAACAGCAGGTTTCTCCGCTGCGTTTCCCCTCCCTGTCGGGAGGAGAAATCTTCGGTCGGAATGACAAGCAAATTCAGCACGAGATTGCGGAGTGAGAAATTGTTGGCCGGGGAAGGGTGCGTCGCTTGGGTCAGCTAGGGACAGCAAAGGGGAAGACGAAGCCGGTCAGCACAGTTGCCGACCTGGCGCGCTTTTTTCCAGAAGCCACCCCGGTGCGGATTCCGGTACAGCTTACTCGCAGCCATCCCGCGGCTGAAGTCAAACAGACATCTGCTGGAGCGCCAGAAAGTACGGTCCCAGAGAGTGTCGTCTTAGAAAGTACTGTGATTGAATTTGGAACGCCGCGGGAGGTTTTGTTTGCCTGCACCATGCCGCTGGAGTTCGCCGACGTGCTTCGATTGCGCAATTCGGATGGGTCGCTCGACACGGAAGCGTCCGTGGTGGCGGTGCAATATCATCCGGGCTCGACGATTGTGGCGGCCCGCTTTCGCAACGAAGTTCCGAACTGGATCGTGAAATCATGACAGCATCCTCTACGCAGCCGGAATCGCCTGCTCCAGATCTTGCGGCGCTGTGGTCGAGTGCGCGCCGCCTCCATCCTATCTATATTGAACTGGCTCGCGAATTTGTAATTGAGGCGCCAGCTTTCGCCGCGCTTGATGAGCCGGTGGATGCGCCGGATCGCGAGACCGTGGAGCAAGCCCAGCAGTGGCTGCACGATATGGATGACCGCATCCAGGTGCACCAGTTGCGCCAATTTCTGCAGACAAGTTCGCTGGTGGATAACGAAGGGCTGATCGCGCTGTTGCGGCATTTTATAGAGAAGAAGGCACACTCGGATTCCTCGCGCGACAAAATTGATTTTCTGCTGGTGCAATATTTCAGCCACATTGCTCCCACCGAACTGGGTGACGATGGAGCAGACCTGGCTTACGTCGCAAAAGCCTTGGAGCCAGTGCTTGGCGAAGTGGAACTGAAGGCTCCAGTGTGGTTGAACAGCTTGGATCGAGTGCTGGACTCCGCGCGGCGCTGCCGTTCGCTCGACGAACTGTTGCACGGGGGCGTGTTGGAGCAAGGGCGCAAGGCCAAGGCTCAGGCGGGCGAGTTATTTTATCTGCCGGTCGCACTGGTGGCCTTCACCCGTTTTGGATATCTGATGCGGCGGGCCTTCTTCCGCCTGATGCTCACGGATCTCAATAGCATTCTTGACGGCTTGACCGAGCTGGAAGAAAAAGGCGTGGAGACGATCGATTGCCGGCGGGCGCAGTTCTCGGCGCAGGAGCCGATTGTGCGGCTGCGCATGATTTGCCAATCCTGGAAGGTGATGTTTCAGGCAGAGTACTCCTCGGGACAGCCGCTGCGGATGCTGGTGGATTTGCGGGCCTCCGTAGAGGGCGCTCTTGGACGAGGCGCGGACGCGGGGAATAGTGAGAAGGCGGCGGAAGCGACTGCCGCTGCGAAACTCGGACCGGCGAGGGCGGCAACGGCGAAGGCGACGCCGCGG
>JBAVGI010000114.1:0-2638 GCA_049684755.1 Candidatus Sulfotelmatobacter sp. | reverse complement strand
CGTCATCGCGCTCGGGGAAGAATAGGCTCATCTCCACCACGCCGGAGTCGAGAATCTTCGAGACTTTATCGGGGCTGAGTTCGGTGTTGGCTTCGAGCAGCACTTCGCCGGTGGTCGTGTCGACCACATCGGCCGCGGCCCACGCACCTTCGAGATCGGTGATGTCAACTTCGATCTCGGAGATCTTCGCCTTCTGAATCTCTTTCAGAATCTGCGCGTTCAGCTTGCGGCCGGAGTGCGCGATTTCGTCTCCCGACTTGTTCTTGATGCTGTGCGCCAGCTTCATGCCCAGCAGGTTCGTCGCTTTCTCGCTGGTGGGGTCGAGCGTCCAGTAGAGCTTCTTATCTTTAATAGCGACCCGATCGACGGTGTAGAACGAGCGGAGAATATCTTCGCCCGAGCGCAGGCCAAGGGCGCGCAGGAAGATCGTTCCCAGGAATTTGCGCTTGCGGTCGATGCGGACGTAGAGCACGTTCTTCTGGTCGTACTCGAATTCCACCCACGAGCCGCGGTAGGGAATAATCTTGCCGAGGAAGTATGTGCGATTGTTGGCGGTCTCAAAGAACACGCCGGGCGAGCGGTGCAACTGGCTGACGATTACGCGCTCCGTGCCGTTAATGATGAAGGTGCCGTTCTGCGTCATCAGCGGAACATCGCCGAAAAACACTTCCTGCTCTTTAATATCGCGGATGGACCGGTTGCCCGTCTCGGCGTCCTTATCGAAAATCGTCAGACGCATTGTGACCTTGAGTGGCGCGGAGTAAGTCATGCCGCGCTCTTCGCACTCGGCCACGTCGTACTTCAGCTGAAGACCAACCGGGTCGCCGCACTTGTTGCAGAAATCCGGCGTGTTGGCGTTGTAGGTTCCGCACTTCTGGCAAAGCACGTCGCCCGGGTGAAACGGGTCGGTGATGACGGTATTGCCGCAGTTCTTACAAGTGGTACGCAGATGGTGTAGTCCCTTCAGGTGACCACATTTGCACTCCCAGTTACCAATGGCGTAGTCCACAAACTCAAGTTGTGATACGTTGCGGAAGTCGGTGATCGGGAATACGGACTGGAACACTGCCTGCAATCCGCCGTCTTCGCGTTCGCTGGGTAGCTTGTCCATCTGCAGAAAGCGGTCGTAGGAGCGCTTCTGGACCTCGATCAAGTTCGGGATCTGGATGGTGGCTGGTATTTTCGAAAAATCAAAACGTTTACGGAAGGCATTAGTCTTCATTCGTCAAGAACTCCCAATGTCAGGCGCAGCCGAGCGCTGCGATTACCCGCGGAATGTGGGGCGCAAATCGCGCCGCGCTGCTTAGCTGTTTAAACCTGGCTGTTTCGAACCTGTGTAGCGTGTTGATGCCTGGAAAACACGACGGGGCGCCCGCAGGGACAAGTGTTCCCGCAGACGCCGCGCAAGGCGTTTCGCCAATCTGAATTTGTAATCTTTCGCGCCAGTTTCCTTCGGCCGTTTCCGTTCCGCCTGCCCGCGGAACAGTGCCCAAGCTTCCCTGCGGGTCTCGCCCGCGATGAGTGAGGCCAGGGGAAGCGGTGTTAGGTTAGATGCTAACACCACTGCCCAAGCTTCACAACCAGAACGTAAAATATTTCCTTGACTTGCACCGGTTTGGACCCAAATCGTGTGGCGCGGGCGCCCTCGCCCGCGAAACCGTCATAATGCTGCCGGCAAAGCGGGCGATGCGCCCGCTCCACACAGGTCCAATTTATTTCACTTCGACAACAGCGCCAGCCTCGGTAAACTTCTTTTTGATGGTCTCGGCCTCGTCCTTGGAAACGCCCTCTTTGATGTTCTTGGGCGCTCCATCCACCAGCTCCTTTGCTTCCTTCAAGCCCAGGCTGGTGACCTCGCGGACAGCCTTGATTACATTGATCTTATTGGCGCCGACTTCCTTGAGAAGGACGGTAAATTCGGTCTTTTCTTCGGCCGGAGCGGCACCTGCCGCTGCCGCACCGCCGCCAGCCACCATCAGCGGGGCTGCCGCCGCCGCTGAGACGCCAAGGCGCGCTTCAAGTTTCTTTACCAGCTCCGCCGCATCCAGCAGCGACAAAGCTACGATTGATTCTTCCAACTGTTGCAGGTCTGCCATGTTAAGTTCTCCACTCTTCGAGTTATGAATTTGCTTGCTTTCGTTATCTTGAATCGGGTTTCCAGTGCGGCAGGTCCCTTTCCCAGCGCCAGACAACGCTTGGATTGGAACCGCGCAACCCCTGACTTGCAGATAACCAAATCTCTTCGGACGGCTTTCACCATCCCGAAACCTTATGTGGCGCGGGCGCCCTCGCCCGCGACTGCCAATCTCACCTCAGACGCGGCACGGATGCCGAAATTGCAATGACTAATCAACGCTAATCGTGCCATCGCATTGCCAGCAACGGGCGGACGAATGCGTCCGCCTCTCCATGCTTCGGAGCTATGCTTCTTTGAACTTCTTCTCTTTCACGCCTTGATCAACGACGACTGCCAGATTGCGGCCGACGGCGTTCATCACGGTAACCAGACGCTGCGCCGGCGCGTTGATCAGGAACAGGAGCTTGGAGTAAAGCTCTTCCTTCGACGGCATGCTGGCCAGCGCTTCGATCTCCTTGATCGAAATCACGCGACCTTCGACCACGCCCACCTTAAAGGTGA
>JBAVGI010000113.1:0-4336 GCA_049684755.1 Candidatus Sulfotelmatobacter sp. | reverse complement strand
GCCAATCTTGCCTCCAGCGCCTCGATCGAACTGTGCGATGTGCATATCTCGGAGCCGAGCCTGGAGAATTTATTCCTGCACCACACGGGAAGGAGCTTGCGCGATTGAACTGGAAAACTTTTCTGGCTTTACTCGGGCGTGATGCTCACGTCGCTCGCCGCAATTTCGTTCCGCTAGTGTTGCAGACCTTCCTGCAGCCGATGATGTTTGTGTTTATCTTCGGACGGGTGATGGTGAGCAGTGGCTACATGCCTGCGGCCTACAAGAGCCTGCTGCTGCCTGGAATCATGGCGATCAGCATGGTGTTCACCGGCGTTTGGGCGGTTGCCATGCCTTTGATAGCGGAATTTCAATTTACCCGTGAGATCGAGGACCGTCTGCTGGCGCCGATAGAAATTTCCTGGCTTGCAATAGAGAAGGTATTTTTCGGCGCCGTACAAGCGCTGCTCGCAGGGTTGGCGGTAATCCCTGCAGCCTGGGTACTGCTGCGCCCGGGCGTGGAATTGAATCTGCGTTCTCCACTCACTTTTGCCTGCGTAACATTGCTTGTGGCGCTTTTCTCGGCCTGCGGTGGCCTCGCGCTCGGCTGCAGCATCAATCAGACGCATATTGGCCTTATGTTCAGCATGGTTTTGACTCCAATGATATTTTTCGGCTGTACTTACTATCCCTGGAGCGCGCTGGCACACTTTCCCATTCTGCAGAAAATCGTCTTAATCAATCCGCTGGTATACGCCAGCGAGGGCCTGCGCGGAACCCTCGTGCCGCAGTTCCCGCATTTGTCGATTCTTGCCGTCTTGATCGCCTTGACGGTTTTTGATGCTCTATTGCTGATAGCCGGACTTAGACAATTTCACCGAAAGGCTGTTAGTTAGTCGCGCGACTATTTTGTCGTCACTGCAATTGCACGTCCATGTTGAGGTTGTGCGCCACGAATGACCACGAATCGGCGATCTCTTCAATTTGCTTCGAGATGGGTTTGCCGGCGCCATGTCCTGCCTTGGTTTCCACACGAATCAACACAGGTGCAGGTCCGGCTTGATCAGCTTGCATGGTGGCAGCAAATTTAAAACTATGACCGGGCACCACGCGGTCGTCGTGATCGGCCGTGGTGATGAGAGTCGGAGGATATTTCGTCCCCGGTTTGAGATTGTGAAGCGGTGAGTATGCGTAGAGAGCTTTGAACTGTTCAGGATCGTCGGAGGAACCGTAGTCCGAAGTCCACGCCCATCCAATAGTGAATTTGTGAAAGCGCAGCATATCCATCACTCCCACCGCCGGCAAGGTCGCGCCATAGAGGTCGGGTCGCTGAGTCAGACACGCTCCAATTAACAATCCTCCGTTGCTGCGGCCATAGATCGCCAGGTTCGAAGACGTCGTGTAATGGTTCGCAATAAGCCACTCCGCCGCCGCGATGAAATCGTCAAACACATTTTGCTTATGCAACTTTGTGCCGGCCAGGTGCCATTCCTCACCATACTCACCTCCGCCTCGCAGATTAGGCTGCGCGTAGACTCCACCCATCTCGAGCCAGACCAGATTCGGAACCGAAAAGGTGGGAGTCAGAGAAATGTCAAACCCTCCGTAGGCGTAGAGCAACACGCGGTTCTGGCCGTCTAGTTTGATCCCCTTCTTGTATGTGAGAAACATGGGGATGCGCGTGCCGTCTTTACTCTTATAAAACACCTGCTCGGTTTCGTAGCGGCTGGAATCAAAATCGACTTTAGGCTGCCGGAACACTGAACTCGCGCCCTTCTCTGGATCGTAGCGATAAATTGTTGTCGGAACGGTGAAACTGGTGAAGGCGTAAAAAGTCTCTTTATCTTTGCGCCTGCCGGTAAAACCTTGTGCCGTGCCGATTCCGGGTAGGTCGATGCTGCGCAAAAATTTTCCTTCCAGACCGTGGACTCGGATTTCAGAGCGAGCATCCTTGAGATATTCCACCAGGAACTTGTTGTCGATCACGCTGACACTCTGCATCGTCTCCGCACTCTCCGGGATGATTGTCTTCCAGCGGCCGCGCTCGGGAAAGCGAGTGTCAATCGCGATCAGTCGACTGCGGGGAGCATCGAGATCGGTCTTGAACCAAAAGACCGGACCATCGTTATCGACGAATTCATACTGGGCGTCGAAGTCATCCAGCAGTTTGACCACCTGCGAGTCCGGGTGCGCAAGGTCCTTATAGTAGAGGCGATTCTTGGGAGACGTGCCTTGCCATACCGTGATGATCAGATAATGGCCATCGTCGGTGACCGCACCGTTAAACCCTAATTCTTTGTTGTCCGGACGCTCATAGATCAACTGGTCTTCCGACTGCGTTGTGCCAAGACGATGGTAATAAAGTTTCTGGAAATAATTGGCGTCGCGCATCGCAGTGTCGTGCTTGGGTTCCTCATAACGGCTGTAATAGAAGCCCTTCCCGTCCTTGGTCCAGGACGCACCAGAAAATTTCACCCACTTGATCAGGTCGGACAAATCCTTGCGGCTATCGACATCGCGCACGTGCCATTCCATCCAGTCGGAACCGGAAGCAGCGGTGCCGTAAGCCAGCAGCTTCCCGTCATCCGAGATGGCCTCACCGGAGAGTGCGACTGTACCATCGGCGGAAAGCTGGTTGGGATCGAGTAACACGCGCGGTTCGGCGTTCAGCGTTTCAGCGACCAGTAGCACGCTCTGATTCTGAAGTCCGTTGTTGTGCTGGTAGAAATAACGTCCGCCGCGCTGCTCGGGAACACCGAAGCGTTCGTAATTCCAAAGCTTGGTCAGGCGGTCGTGAATCGCCTTGCGGTAAGGAATCTGCTCGAGGTAGCCGAAGGTGAGTTTATTCTCCGCCTGTACCCAAGCGAGCGTATCGGGTGAGTCGGTGTCTTCCAGCCAGCGATAAGGATCGGCTACCTTGGTGCCGTGGTAATCGTCGACCTGGTCGACCGTTTTCGCTTTGGGATATTCAAGCTTGGTGAGAGAAGGCGCATCGTTGGCCAGCAGGGCAGCTACGCACAGCAGCGGTATTAGAACCAGTAAGAATGGCAGCATAATGCGTGGAACGAATTTCATGGGACCTCCGAAGCAGCGGCGTCCAGGTTGGTATATCGGGAAGCGAAAGCCATTCTAACTTAGATCGAGCGGGGAATACGGAAGGAACTAGAGATGGTTCGAGATGCGAAGGTCTCTGTGCGGAAAATCGGCGGTCAGCGAGCGCGGCTTTGCGAGTCAATCCAGTCGCCGCGTTTCACCTCAAACTTGTTCTACCCCGCTGCCTGCTGCGCTTCGCGGCCACGGCTCTGGGAATCGTTTTGCAAATGAGCGTACTGCTCGTAGCCCTCTGCGGCAAAGCACAAGCCGCGATCAAAAAACTGGTCGAGCAGACGCAACAACTCCATCTCACCATAAATTTCGACGGGGCCTCGCATGAAGCCCTGGCGCTGCAAGAATTCCCACAAATGTTCTTTGGTCATGATCATCGCCCAGCAGTAATCGGGAAGCGCCACGCCTTGAGAGGCACGGCGTTCGCCTATTTCAAAATACCGCTGCTCGATATCGTGACCCGTCTTGGTGAGCAACCACTCGCTCAAGTGCAGGAATATTTCCTGGATTCGTTGCCGCAATTCATCGACTGGAACTGTTCGCAAGTCGGCGGTATGCGGGGAAGTTTCGAATTTCTGCAACAATTCGGACGTAAGTTCATCGGAATGACGTTCAATCAGGCGTACTAAGCGTAATGCGATCATGCCATCCTCTTAATATATTGGATGCACACTCAGAGCCCGCAGACGCAGGCAAAAGCGCGTCACATGTATCGGTTAGAGCCGTGCCGTAAAGCGGTTAGCTTCAGCCAGCAGCCTATCGGCAACAGCCTTGAGGTCAGTAATTTCCGTTTGGGTCGCTGTGCCAACATAATCAGTTACAAGCTTTTCGCAGTTCTTGCGGACTTCTTCATACGCCGCCGGATCTTGCCCTCGAATCGCGAGCAGCTCCTTGAGCCAGCGCTTGCCGTAACTGGCATGAAGGGTTTCGTCGGCCCAATCGAAATCCATATCATGTTCGCTGAGCGAGTCGCCGTAGGAATGAAACAAGCGCGTACGCTCCGGTTTGTGCCGGATATTCTTGGTTTCAAAAAAGAAGAGCATGCCGAGCAGATTTGTCGGAATGTCATTTACATCGCCCGAGGTGGCACTCTCATAGATATAGGTACCTAGAGGAATCTGAGCGGGATCGAGTCCCCATGCCATCAGCCGGTCATAACCCATGCGGCAATGTCGCGACTCGTCATACGTCCAGCGCGCCGAATTGTAGATCCACTCCCACGGCAGAACGTCCGCAAAGGCGCTCAACATTA
>JBAVGI010000112.1:0-3371 GCA_049684755.1 Candidatus Sulfotelmatobacter sp. | reverse complement strand
ATGCCCATGCGCACCTACATCCCCGTGTTTGTGAAAGACATTTTCCATCGCGGTCCTGAAACTTACGGAAATCTCCTGGCGCTTATGGGACTGGGCTCGATCTTTGGTTCGCTGATGATCGCCAGCGCCGGCAACTTCAAGCGCAAGGGACTAGTGGCGCTGCTCGCGTTAATCTGCCTGGGCGCGGGAATTTCCGGATTCGCGCTCTCGAAATCAGTACCGCTCAGCGGTGGCCTTCTCGTTCTTGTCGGCGCTTCCATGATGGCGGTCTTCGCCACCGTGAATTCCCTGGTGCAGTTGATCACAACCAACGAGATGCGGGGGCGCGTCATGAGCGTTTACAACGTTGCCTTTCGCGGAGGCATGCCGCTGGGAAATCTTTTGTCCGGATGGTTGGTACCGCTCTTCACTGCGCCCGTTGTTGTAGGGGTGAACGGATTTCTGCTCGTTCTCCTGGCCCTCTACTTCCTGCTGGTGCAGCGCCGCCTGGCAGCGCTCTGAGATTGCCTCTTTGTCAATCCCAGCTTTGCCGAGCTCACCTTAATTTTCTAATTCTCTGTTGCTGTGCGGTGAATTATGTAGAATACGCGCTGAGAAACCAGAGTGTGCGCTTAGAGGCGTTTTAGAAAATAATCGGCGCTGGGTTCGCCGAATCGCTTTCTCAGCGCCGATTCCTCCGGAGCAAATCGAGTGGCCGATACTACAAAGATTCGCGAAGCCAGCTCGCCCACTCCCCAGTCGATTCCGGAAATTGACATTCTCTGGATCACCGCTGGCCTCGGCTGCGATGGCGACACCATCGCCATGACCGCAGCAACTCAGCCCAGCATCGAAGACATTGTCCTCGGAGCAATGCCCTGGATTCCTAAGGTGCGATTGCACAATCCTTTTCTTGCCATCGAGAACGGCGACGATTTCCTGAAGCCCTTCCATCATGCGGCCGAAGGCAGTCTCGCTCCTTTCATTCTGGTTGTCGAAGGTTCGATTCCCAACGAGCACAATAAGCAAGAAGGTTATTGGGCGTCGATGGGCACCGACCAGAAAACCGGTCAGCCGATCACCACCTGTGAATGGATCGATCGGCTTGCGCCTCACGCCTGGGCCGTGATTGCGGCGGGAACCTGCGCAACTTACGGCGGAATTCACGCCATGGAAGGCAATCCAACCGGTTGCACGGGACTTCCCGATTATCTGGGATGGCAATGGAAGTCGACGGAAAATATCCCGATCGTTTGTGTTCCCGGATGTCCGGTACAACCCGACAACTTCATGGAAACGCTCCTTTATCTTCTCCACATGGCCAGCGGGCGCGCTCCCATGATTCCGCTGGACGATGCGCTACGTCCCACCTGGCTTTTCGGCGCAACAGTGCATGAAGGTTGCGATCGCGGCGGCTACTACGAGCAGGGAGAATTTGCCGAAGAGTACGGCTCCAAGCTGTGCATCGTAAAACTCGGATGCTGGGGTCCGGTCGTGCAATGCAATGTGGGCAAACGCGGATGGATGGGCGGAATCGGCGGCTGCCCCAACATCGGCGGCATTTGCATTGGATGCACTATGCCGGGTTTTCCCGATAAATTCATGCCTTTTATGAACCAGCCTCCCGGCTCGCTTCTGTCATCCAACGCAGTAATGACCTATGGCAGGGCAATCCATGCTTTGCGCCGGTTTACCCAGGCTTCGCTGAACAAAGAACCCAGTTGGAGACACAAGGCTGCGAAGATCGACGTCAGAAGATAAGAAGTCAGACACCAGAAGTGCGGGGCCGTCAAAAATTGGGGGAGTGCAGTTTGAAAAAAGACTCGTATCAGGGCATCGCTTCGGCGATGCCAACGGCGACTGTGGCACGATCGGCTTTAGCCGCGGGGGCTTGCCTCACCGCTGCCGAAAGATTTGTAATCTTAAAGTAAAAACGTTCGCGGAAGAGAGTATTTGATTTCCCAACTCAGCCAGGCCGACTCCAGCCCCGCGGAGATCATCACTCCCGCGGAAGCGGAATCTCTACTCGTCGAACTTGCCGCCGTATTCCTCAGCAACTCCACTCAACAATCCGCCGCGCCTGACTCGGTCAATGAGGACGGTGAAGATCAGGAAGAACAATTCCCCAAGGCCGATGCCATCTATCGGGCGTTGGTCGAGCAGATTCCCGCCGTGATTTTTATGGCCCACCTTGACCGCGGTATTGGCGAAGCTTACGTCAGTCCGCAAATTGAGGCGAGTTTGGGGTTTTCGCAGGAAGAATGGCTGGAAGATCCCATTCGCTGGTATCAGCAAATCCATCCCGATGACAAGCAACGCTGGAGCGTGGAAGCTGCCCAGATGTTTCTCTCGGGTACGCCGCTGCGCTCTGCCTACCGCGTGATTGCTCGCGATGGCAGAGTGGTCTGGTTCCATTGCGAAGCCAAAATGATTCGTAGGAAAAACGGCCGCCCCTGGTTCATCCACGGCATCGGCTTTGATATTACCGAGCTCAAGCAGATCGAAGAAGAACTCCAGCAGGAACGTAATGTAGTTTCGGCAATTTTGCACACGGTCGGATCACTCGTCGTGGTTCTGGATCCGCAAAACCGGATCGTCCGCTTCAATCGCGCCTGCGAACAGGTGACGGGATATTCTTTCGCCGAGGTCGAGGGTAAATATTTGTGGGACCTGTGCGTCGTTCCCGAAGAGGCGGAGCGCTTCAAAGTCATCGTCGACCAATTGCGCGTGGAGAATATCGGTAAAGATTGCGAGATGTCCTGGGTCACGCGCGAAGGTTCGCGAAGACTCATTGCCTGGTCCGGCACAATTCTTCCCGCCGAAAACGAATCTCCTGCCTACATGATTGCCACCGGAATCGATATCACGGAGCGCAAGCGGCTGGAGAAAGCCATCCTCGAAATCAGCGCCGCGGAGCAGCGCCGCATCGGCCAGGACTTGCACGATGGTTTAGGCCAACACCTCACCGGCATCGCGTTTATGAGCAAAGTGCAGGAACAAAAACTTGCGGACAAGGGTCTCGCCGAGGCCACGGAAGCAGCCCGGATCGTCGGATTGGTAAATGAGGCAATTAATAAAACCCGGCAACTCGCGCATGGCTTGCTTCCTGTGGCTTCCGATGCCCACGGTCTGATGTCGGCTCTGAAACGCTGGGCCGCCGAGATCGAAGATCTCTTCCACATCTCTTGCCGCCTGCGCGTGGATAATCCCGTTCTCATTTATGACGCCAACGTTTCCACTCACCTCTATCGCATCGCGCAGGAGGCGGTGAATAATGCAATCCGGCACGGGCAAGCAAAGAATATCGAAATCCGCCTGTCCGCCCGAAAGGGAAACGGTACTCTGAGAATAGAAAACGACGGCTCCGTCCTTCCGGAAAACGCCATGAACCA
>JBAVGI010000111.1:0-25929 GCA_049684755.1 Candidatus Sulfotelmatobacter sp. | reverse complement strand
TTCGCCGAACTCATGCACGTTCACTGGGAACATAAAAAAAAGCGCTCGCCGGGAATGAGCAGCGGTTTCATTGACGAAATGTACGAATTGGCGCGTGCTCATGGAGCGCTGGGCGGCAAATTAATTGGCGCGGGAGGTGGCGGCTTTCTTATGCTCTACACGGAGAACAAAACTCGGCTCCGCTCTGCCATGAGAAATGCGGGACTGCGGGAGGTCCGGTTGCAGTTCGATTTCAGCGGTACGTCTGTTCTGGCGCATTCCTAGAAACGTATGCTACCTGTGGCCATTCTTGCCGGCGGCTTGGCGACCCGCCTGGGACCGCTGACCGAGAAAGTTCCGAAGTCGCTTATCCTGATCGACGGCGAACCGTTTGTTGCGCATCAGTTGCGGCTGCTGCAAAGCCGCGGCATCCAACATGTCATACTGTGCGTTGGCCATCTGGGCGAACAGATCGAGCGATTCGTCGGCAATGGCAGGGCATTCGGAGTGGAGGTCACATACTCTTATGATGGCCCCACGCTGCTGGGCACGGCGGGCGCGATCAGAACCGCGCTCCCTAAGCTCGGTGAAAATTTCTTCGTGATGTATGGCGACTCCTACCTGGTCTGCGACTATGCCACGGTTGAGCAGGCATTCTTGCGAAGCCGCAAGTTAGGATTGATGACGGTATTTCGCAATGACGGACAGTGGGACACCAGCAATGTGGAGTTCGAAGAAGGCAGGATTTTGGCGTACAGCAAGAAGGATCGCACTCCGCGTATGCGCTATATCGATTACGGGCTCGGCGCTTTCAAAGCAGAAGCCTTCGCCGGAACCGGTGTCACCGACCTGGCGGATGTTTACGACGAACTCCTCCGAACTGGCGAACTGGCCGCCGTGGAAGTGCGTGAACGTTTTTACGAAATAGGTTCGCCTTCGGGATTGCAAGAGATGACTCACTTTCTAAGTCAACGCGGGGATGCGCGGGCATGAGCGACCGCATTTCGAAAAGTTTTACCGAGGATTTTCTCGCCGAGGCGGCCGAGATCATCGGCAAGCTGGATGTGGCCAGTATTGAAAAAGCGGCAGGCCTTCTGGCGAGTACTCGTTCGGCCGGGGGTCGGCTCTTCATTCTGGGCGTGGGCGGGAGTGCGTCCAATGCCTCGCATGCGGTGAACGACTTCCGCAAGATCGCAGGCATCGAAGCGTATGCGCCTACCGACAATGTGTCTGAACTGACGGCGCGGACCAATGATGAAGGCTGGAGTTCCATCTTCGACGGGTGGCTCAAGGTCAGCCGCCTGCGACAGGACGATCTGCTGCTCATCTTTTCGGTCGGTGGTGGAAATATCGAACAGAATATTAGTCCGAATCTGGTAGCCGCTTTAAATTACGCGAAATCGGTAGGGACGAAAATTATTGGTGTGGTTGGCCGAGACGGCGGCTACACCGCGAAGGTTGCCGACGCTTGCGTGATCATTCCAACCGTAAATGCTGCGCACACTACTCCGCACACGGAAGCTTTTCAGGCGGTAGTCTGGCATCTTCTGGTTTCGCATCCGGCGGTAAAGTTGCAGTCGACCAAGTGGGAATCGATAGCCTCGCAGGGTAAACGCCGCGCTGTGTTTCTGGACCGCGACGGGGTGATTAACAAGGCTTTTGTTCGCGACGGCAAGCCGTTTCCTCCGCCGAGTCAGAAGGAACTGGAAGTGCTCCCTGGTGTTCCGGAGGCGTTGCAGGAACTGAAATCGCATGGCTA
The DNA here is from genome assembly GCA_049684755.1 of Candidatus Sulfotelmatobacter sp. Taxonomy (GTDB): domain Bacteria; phylum Acidobacteriota; class Terriglobia; order Terriglobales; family Acidobacteriaceae; genus Sulfotelmatobacter. The sequence goes on along the minus strand of JBAVGI010000111.1, from coordinate 24,191 downwards.
CGTGCTGCTTGTGGTAACGAACCAGCCCGATGTCGGCCGTGGAAAACTTTCCCGCAAAATGCTGGACGAGATGCACCAGACTTTGCGCGCACAACTTCCACTCGACGATATTCTCGTCTGCTGCCACACGGATCAAGACAAATGTGACTGCCGCAAGCCCATGCCAGGAATGATTTTGGAGGCGGCGCGCAAGCACAATATCGATATCGCCAACAGCTATATGGTCGGCGATCGATGGCGGGACATTGAGGCGGGTTATAATGCGGGAAGTAAGACTATTCTTATTGATTACGGCTATTCGGAGAAACCTCCAGACCGGGAGCCCGATTTGCGTGTGAGTTCTCTTCGCGAAGCGGCCAACTGGATTATTCGTTCCGAGCCAAAAGGAGTTCATTCTGCATGAAGTCTGTCGGGGACCTGCGCGTGCAAATCTTCGCCGACGGTGCCGATAAGGCAAGCATGTTGGAACTCTACCGCCAGCCCTATATCAAAGGCTTTACCACGAATCCAACCTTGATGCGGGCCACCGGCGTTGCGGACTATCAGGGCTTCGCGCTGGATCTGCTGGCAACCATTCAAGACCGTCCCATCTCGTTCGAGGTATTCGCCGACGACGAGATAGAGATGGAAGAACAGGCGCGGCACATCGCGGCGTGGGGCAAGAATGTATTCGTAAAAGTTCCCGTGATGAATACGAACGGCGCGCCAACTTACGATCTTGTGCATGCGCTTTCCGCAGACGGAATTAAATTGAACGTGACCGCTTTGCTTACGCTGGAACAGGTGCGCCACGTTTGCTCTGCGTTGAAAGGCAATTCGCCTGCGTATGTTTCCGTGTTTGCCGGCCGCATTGCAGATACCGGCCGTGATCCTGTGCCGCTGATGCGCGACGCCGTGCCCATGGTCGACGATGTGAACGCACAGTTGATCTGGGCAAGTCCGCGTGAACTGTTGAATGTTTTTCAGGCGGATGAGATCGGCTGCCACGTGATCACCGCCACCAATGACATCCTCAAGAAACTTCCATTAGTGGGGAAGGACCTTCACGAGTTCTCGCAGGAGACCGTGCAGATGTTTCGCCGGGATGCAGTGAAATCTGGCTATTCTTTGCCGATCGTGAAACGCGAAATCCCAACTGGCTCCCGCCGCTAGGATTTATTTGCTAAGGGATGGTTGGTAAAAATCACCTTGCCTGATGCCTCGCTGGCGATGTGCAGCGGTCCCGGCAGCAACCCTTCCACCCTGGCGCGTTCATATTCCGGCACAAAGAGAAAAATGCGTTCGGGAGAATTCCACGCTCGCAACAAATCCTGATCGTCGATAAAAATGTGCGGCGCATCGGGATACGTCGACCCCCACCACATCGAAGTGGTATTTCCATTCACCAGTTCAATCGGCCGCCGTAAGTAGAAAAGCAACGAAGAACCAAAGGACTGATCGCCGTAAATCATCACGCGATCGGTAGGTTTGAGCTCAGGGGCGATCTGCCGGGCCATGACCCGCGATCCCAGAAAAGGATCGAAGCGTACCAAAGCGATGTGAGCGGCAATCAGAAAGACGGCCATGGTGGCCGCGGTCGTCCATGTCGCCGCACGTTGCGCCCCGCGACGGCGCAAACAGAAAGCAAGTGCCGGACCTGTCAGGAAGATTACTGCCGCGAGAATCGCAGGAAGCCGCAGCGCGGCAAACGACTCCCCGGTCAAGTCGAGCATGTGGCCCATGGAAAGCGTTTCCGCCTGCAGGTTTGGCTTGGCGAGTACCGTGCCTATGTCAGGGACAAACGGCAGTTGGCGCGAATTCCACAACCCCGCCGCAAGCACTGCGGAAATTGCGATGCAGATTACGGCAAGCGCACCCGAAGTCCACAGCAGCCATCGCCGCGAACCTGATTCCTCCTCGTTTGCGAGCCTTGCTGCAATCAGCAGCAGGATCGGGAAGTACGCGGGAAATGTGTAGTACTCCTGATTGGTTGAAAAGGAGAAAAAGACCAGCGTTACTCCGGCCCAGGTCAGGCAAAGTAATTCCGTTCGCGAGCGGAAGTTCAGTGGCGGCCGTGGGGCTTTAAGTGCGCCCGGCCTACGCCGCGCCATCCAATCGGCAATCGGCCGTCGCAGCGCGACCGGTAAATATAAACTCCAGGGAAACAGCCACACCAGATGAAGCGTCCAGTACAGAGAATCGGTTTGTTTGTTGTAGTCCTTAGGAATACGCTTGCCCAGAAAGCGCATGAAGTGTTCGTTCACAAAGTAGAACCAGAAGAAATGCGGATTGCGGATGCCGGCCAGTATGTGCCAGGGCGCGGCGATTGCCAGGAAAAGTAAGGTGCCCGTGAACAAGCGGAACTCACGCCAGCGACGCCATTCACCGCTGATTGCGGCGTACAGCAGCAGCGCCAAGCCAACGACGACGATGGCGAGCAGACCCTTGGTGAGCACGGCCAGAGCCATGCAGGCATAACCGCCATACCAACGACACGCATCACCATCTTCCAGCGCCGTCGCGAAGCAATAGAACGACGCGGCAATGAAAAAACTCAGAATCGATTCCGGGATGAGGATCCGCGTGAACAGATAACATCCGGCGGCGGTTGAAATAAAGAGTCCCGCATAGATGGCTGCGCGGTCACCGAACGCGCGGCGCGCCCATCGCATAGCCAGCAAAACCAACAGCAACATCGAGAGTGCAACCGGCAGGTGCGCGGCAAACTCATTTACGCCGAAAAGGAAATAGCTCAACGCCACCACCCAGTACATCAGCGGCGCTTTTTCCAGATAACGATTGCCGTTGATTTTCAGGGTAATGAAATCATGCGTCGCCAACATCTCCCGCGCCGCCTCAGCGTGAGTTGAATCCGCATCGTCCTGCAGGCCGGGAGAAAACAACGATCCTACATACACCGCGGCAAATAAAAGCAGCACCCCAGTAATAGAAAGTCTCGTCAACCGGGAAGGTCGCGCGGAAATTGCATAGATTGAGGAAGAGCTTTTAGTGGTCAATGGAACAGAGTCCTCGAATCAAACGCCAACACTGCCACGGCACCGTTCGGAGGCAAGAGCACTGGAATGAATTTATCACCCCGGAGCAGCGCCTTCCCGGCCACAACTCCGCTTCTACTCGATTCTCAATTTTGCTATGTTAACCTTTGAATGTGATTGCATTAAAACTCTCTATCTGCCAAGACCGGGAGTGGGCGGTGCGCTGGTTTTTCTGTCCTATTTTTTTATCCATTCTGGCTGTCATTCCCTGCCGCGCGGCTGCTCCCACCGACTATTACAACCATGTAGTGTTCGACAATAGCATCACCCCCGACTACTACTATTACAGCAGCGGGAGAGCCGTCTTTCCCAGCACAATTGATTTATTGTCGGGCTCGCTTCCCGTCGAAAAGAAGAATTTCTTCACTGCCCCCAATGCCTTGCGTTTGCAGTGGCGCTCGGTCGCCGGCGGAAGCTGGGAGTCGGAAGTGCGCGTAGTCAGCATGCGCAACCGGCAAACTGATTTTCACGGCGATACTCTGTATATCTGGTGTTATTCGCCGGAGGCAATCCCTGCTGCTGATCTGCCATCTCTTCAACTGGAAGACGAGCAGCATGATTTCACTATCCCGGTAAAGCTAGATACGGGTGATGGCGACATCCCCGCCAAGCGGTGGTTTCAGCTCAGGCTGCCGCTGAGCGAATTTGAAACCGCATCCATCCATCCTTTTGAGGCACGCCAACTTCACAGCCTCTACTTCAGCCAGGGCGCGGCGGACGATAAACTTCACACGCTCATCATTGACGAGATCAAAATCGACGACAAGAGCGCTGCTTCGCCGCTCGCACCAGAACTAAGAAGCCTTCCTCGATCCCCGAAGAATGTGCAAGCAAAAGGCTACGACCGCCACATCGACATCAGTTGGGATCCAGTGAAGGATAGTGACTTACAAAGCTACGCAATTTATCGCTCGATCGACCGGCACAAATTTCAGCCGATTGGCATCGAGGCTGCCGATATTAGTCGCTACACGGACTTCATCGGACGTCCAGGAGTAAAGGCGACCTATCGGGTCAAGGCGGTTGATCGATCGTATCGGCAATCCGCTCTTTCGGCGGCAGCCACCGCCTCAACCAGAGAGCTGTCCGACGATGAATTGCTCACCATGCTGCAGGAGGCTTGCTTCCGTTACTACTGGGAGGGAGCACATCCAGTCGCCGGCGCAACGCTTGAGAATATTCCGGGAGACGAGCGCATCGTTGCCACCGGAGCCACGGGATTCGGCATTATGGCGCTCATCGTTGGCGTGGATCGCGGTTTCATCACGCGCGAACAAGGTACGGAACGGCTCTCGCAAATCCTGGATTTCCTCGAGAAAACTCCTCGCTACCACGGGGCTTGGTCCCACTTTCTGAATGGCAACACTGCGCAGACAATGTTGGTGTTCGGGATGTTTGATAACGGCGGCGATCTGGTTGAGACATCCTTTCTGATGGAGGGTCTTCTGGCCGCGCGGCAGTACTTCAAGGGCGATAGCGAAGCCGAGCAAAGCATCTCCCAACGGATCACTAAACTCTGGGAAGCGGTTGAGTGGGACTGGTACCGCAAAACTCCAGAAAACAACGCGCTGCTATGGCACTGGTCGCCACAGTGGTCCTGGTTTATCGATCACCGGCTCACTGGCTTCAATGAGACGATGATCACGTATCTTCTGGCGATTGCATCACCGACGCATGGAGTTCCAGCCAGTCTTTACTACACAGGCTGGGCGGGACAGTCAGAGGCCGCGATGGCATATCGCAGCGGATGGTCGGGGACGTCGCAAGGAGATCGCTATATAAACGGTCATACCTACTATGGAATCAAACTCGCCGTGGGCGAGGGCACGGGCGGGCCATTATTTTTCACGCAATATTCGTTCATGGGTTTCGATCCGCGGGGCATTCGTGATCGTTACACCGATTACTTCGATAACAACCGCGATATCGCGCTCATCGACCTCGCCTATTGCGAGGCGAATCCCGACCACTTCCAAGGTTATGGGGCCGACGACTGGGGGCTGACCGCCAGCGACGACCAGTTAGGCTATCTGGCGCATGCTCCAAACCCTACAACCGACGATGGCACCATCACTCCCACCGGCGCTCTCGCATCTTTCCCTTACACGCCGGAAGCCTCGATGGCCGCTTTGAAGTTTTTCTATCGCACGCTGGGCGACCGGTTATGGGGAGTTTATGGTCCGCGGGACGCTTTCAATCTTGGCCGAAATTGGTTCTCTCCCGTCTACATGGGCCTCGATCAGGCGCCAATCGTGGTGATGGTGGAAAATTATCGCACCGGTCTCATCTGGAAATTGTTTATGTCGAATCCAGAGATTCAACCTATGCTGACCAAGATTGGGTTCGAACCGGATAAAGCCTCCAAGGCCTCTGTCACCTCCCGCTAAAGCGACAAGAAAATCCGAACCGGGAGCCCGCAGCAACATCGCGAGTTGAAGAACTTGGCCGTGCGTGCCGACTGTGCATTTGACCAAGAGCTGGGCCGCGTCTGCTTGGAACTGGAAGGTTCCCTCGGTATCGATAAATGGCCGGAAAAACCGGTTTGCACAATTAGTCCTTCTGTCTCTACAGGATTTGCTGTATACACCTATCCGAGCGGATGTAGAAAGATTGGCGGTTGCGCACCTGCAGGATTTGCCCGCAAATTCCATAGCTTTGTACGACGTCGAACATACGGCTTGGATAGAAGTTGTGATACTCCAAAGCCGCGATAGAAGTCGACGGAGGACAGTGTGCTGAATTATGCCGCTGACGGCCACTTGGAATTGCGGCGAAGTCTGAGGTGAGCGCCGAGACAAGCGTAAGACAATGCAAGCAAAAGCCCGTAAGAACAAGCCAATTTACCAGATGAGTACAACCCCTCGCGGCATCCCGAAGGCGCCGACCGGCATTCAGGGGCTCGACGAGATAACTGCGGGTGGCTTTCCGGCTGGGCGGCCCACTCTCGTTTGCGGTAGCGCCGGTGCCGGCAAGACATTACTGGCCATGGAGTTTCTGATTCGCGGCGCGACGGCCTACAACGAGCCTGGCGTTTTTATGGCCTTCGAAGAAACTGCGGCGGAGTTAACGCAAAATGTCCGCTCGCTCGGCTTCGACCTGGATGAACTCTCCAGAGAAAAAAAAATCGCCATTGATTTCGTCCGCGTCGAGCGCAGCGAGATCGACGAAACCGGCGACTACGATCTGGAAGGATTGTTCATAAGGCTGGGCGCTGCCATCGACAGCATCGGAGCCAAGCGCGTAGTTCTGGATACCATCGAGAACCTTTTCTCCGGGTTGCAGAATGAAGGAATTTTACGGGCCGAATTGCGCCGCCTGTTTCGTTGGCTCAAAGACAAGGGTGTAACCGCCGTGATCACCGCCGAACGCGGTGAAGGCGCGCTCACCCGCCACGGACTGGAAGAATATGTTTCCGATTGTGTCATCCTCCTCGATCACCGCGTAAACGATCAGATCTCCACTCGCCGGCTGCGCGTTGTGAAATACCGCGGCACGGCTCACGGAACCAACGAATATCCCTTCCTCATCGATGAAGATGGCTTCAGTGTTTTGCCGGTCACTTCACTGGGCCTGCAGCATCATGTGAGCGATGAGCGCATCTCCAGCGGCATCCCTCGGCTGGATACGATGTTAGGCGGCGATGGCTTCTACCGAGGCAGCACGGTGCTGGTTTCCGGGACTGCGGGAACCGGAAAAACCAGTTTAGCCGCGCATTTCGTGGACGCCGCCTGCCGCCGGGGCGAGCGTTGCCTTTATTTCTCGTTCGAAGAGTCGCCGGGCCAGATGGTGCGCAATATGAAATCCATTGGCCTGGACCTGGGGGAGTGGGCCAATAAGAATTTACTGCGATTTCATTCCAGTCGGGCGACGCTGTATGGGCTGGAGATGCATCTGGCGGTCATCCACAAGATCGTTCAGGAGTTTCAACCCGCCGTAGTGGTCATCGACCCCGTGGGCAGCCTGATACAGGCGGGCAACCGGCGGGACGCCCATGTCATGCTGATTCGCCTGATCGACTTCCTCAAGCAAAAGGGTATAACCGGCTTCCTGACCAATCTGACCAGTGGGGGAGAGGCGATCGAAAAAACCGATGTGGAAATCTCCTCGATCGTCGACACTTGGTTGTTTGTGCGCGACATTGAGTTAGGCGGCGAGCGGAACCGCGCGCTTTACGTACTCAAGTCTCGCGGTATGCCTCATTCCAACCAACTCCGCGAATTTCTTTTGACCGATCATGGAGTTGACTTGCTCGACGTCTACGTTGGACCGGAAGGCGTTCTGACAGGTTCGTCCCGCTTATCCCAGGAGGCACGAGAACAGAGTGCCATGCTGGAACGCCAGCAGGAAGCGGATCGTCAACAACGCGACCGCATGCGGAAGCGCGAAGCGCTTGAGGCCCGGATACTGGCGCTGCGTAAAGAATTCGAGGTTGAGGAGGAAGAAGCGGCTAAGGCCGGAGCACAGGAAGCTTCGCGGGAAGAATTTATGATGGCCACCCGCGACGCCATGGCTCGCAGCCGTGGAGCTGATAAAGCCCAACAGCCTTCCGGTTCGGAGAAAAGGACTGGGAATAAACATGAAAAAGCCAGCAAACGCTAGCCTGCAACCTATGAGCCTCAAAGAGATCAACGACGCAGGCAAAGAGCCTGGCGAAGTCTGGGAGCTTCGTCTGTACGTCGCGGGCCAGACTCCGCGATCGGTCGCCGCTTTCGCCAATCTGAAAAAGATCTGCGAGGACCACCTCGCCGGGCGATACAATATAGAGGTAGTTGACTTGGTAAAACATCCCCAGTTGGCCGCCGGGGACCAGATACTGGCAATCCCCACCCTGGTACGGAAGTTACCTCAGCCGCTGCGCAAGATTGTGGGTGATCTTCGCGATACGGAAAAAGCTTTAGTTGGGTTACAATTACGGCCCGCCGCTCCGGAAAAGTGAAGCTGAATCTGACGCTTCCAGCCGGGAGAGATGAAATGGAAAATCAGTTGCCGGAATCGAACGTTCACTTGATGGAGGAAGCTGAGCAAACGTTGCGTGCGATCCGTGATGGCGCGGTCGACGCATTCGTAGTGCAGGAACGCGAAGGTCACCGGGTTTATACACTCGAGGGCTCTGATCTTCCATACAGCACTTTGGTGGAAAGAATGCAGCAGAGCGCTGCCATGCTCGACGCCAGTGGTTCCTTGGTTTATGCGAATCTTAGCCTGGCGCAATTACTTGGAGTAGAGCGGGAAAAGCTCATCGGGCTTTCGCTCACAAAGTTTCTGGCTCCCGAAGATCACCCCGCGTGCTTGAAATTAGTGCGCGAAGCTCAAGGTGGCTCCAGCGAAGGTGAACTGCAATTGCGCCGAGCCGGCGGCGATTCCATTCCAGCGCATGTCTCCTTGTGCCTGTTGTCTCGCGACAAATCTGCAATCGGAGTTCTGATCAGCGACTTAACCACCCGAAAAGAACAGGGAGAACTGGCAGCGCGCTTTCAACGCATGCAGGACGATGAGCGGAAGCGCATCGCCCGCGAACTCCATGATAGCGTCGGCCAATTGTTGGCGGCCATTGGCATGAATATCAGCGTCGTGCAGTTGCAATCCCACAAACTCGATGGGGAAGGAATGAGAGCCATTTCCGAGAACGCGATGCTGGTAGAGCAAGTTTCCCGGGAGATTCGTACCATCTCTCATCTGCTTCATCCCCCCTTGCTCGACGTTGCCGGACTGGTTTCAGCGCTGCGCTGGTATGTGGACGGATTTTCTGAACGCAGCAAGATAAAAGTCGATCTTGATATTCCTTCTGACTTCGGCCGGCTGCCTGACGAAGTGGAAATCGCAATCTTCCGCATCGTGCAGGAATGTTTGACCAATATCCATCGCCATTCGGGAAGCGATTCGGCAACCATTGTCCTGGCCAAGGAAAACGACAGCCTCACGGTTCAAGTGAAAGACAACGGGAAGGGAATTCCAAAAGAGAAGCAGCGCGACGTGCTGGAATCGGGCCGTGCGGGCATCGGCTTCGGCGGTATGCGAGAGCGGCTGCGGCAGCTCCATGGCAGTCTGGATATTCAGTCCGAGGGGCGCGGAACTACGGTCATTGCGAAACTCAAAGTCGCGTGAGCGCTCCTGCTGAGGGCTCGCTCACTTTCCGATGCAGAATGTACTGAAGATGAGGTTCAGGATGTCATCGGTGGTAGTGGCTCCGGTAATCGCATCGAGCGGGCGCAAGCTGCTGTAGAGATCGAGCAAAATCATTTCGTGGGGAATTTTGCCGGTCACTGCATTGGCGGCCGCTTCAAGACCGATCAGAGAGTTGTGCACAAGTCCCTGGTGGCGCACATTCGTAAGAAAACCGCTTTCTGCCTGCGCTCCGGTTTCGCCGCCGATGTGACGCAAAATTTCCGTGCGCAGTTCTGCGATTCCCCGCCCAGTCAGCGCTGAAACTTCGATAGCTGAAAATTGCTCAACCAGGGCCGGCCAATCGCCACTGGAACCCAGATCGCATTTATTACCCACAACGATTGCCGGACGACTTTGCACTTGCCGCAACAACTCATGATCTTCGCTGGTCACCGTCTGCGAAGCATCGAACACCACCAGCACCAGATCGGCATCGGCTAGCACCTCGATCGATTTTCGAATGCCGATCGATTCCGCTTCATCGAGAGCCTCACGGATGCCCGCCGTATCGACCAACTGAACCGGAATGCCGCCGATGGCGACAGTTTCACTCACCAGATCCCGTGTGGTGCCGGGAGTCGCCGTCACGATAGCCCGCTCGCGCTCGACCAGCCGGTTGAACAAACTAGACTTCCCCACGTTTGGCCGGCCAACGATAGCGAGCGTCAGTCCTTGATGGACGATTTTGCCGTATGCAAAACTGGCGGCGAGTCGTTCCAGTGGCAGGCGGACAGCAGCGATACGTTCGAGGATGACATGGTCTTGCATGACTGAGACATCGTCCTCGGCGAAGTCGACTCCGGCCTCAAGCATAGCGATGAGCTCGACTAATTTTTGTTTGATCGGCTGCAACCGCCGGGAGAGCGCGCCTTCGAGTTGCTGCGCGGCTACCTTCGCCTGATACAGCGTCTGCGAATCAATTAGATCGCGCACCGCCTCGGCTTGCGCCAGATCGATGCGGCCATTCAGAAAAGCTCGCATCGTGAACTCGCCCGGCTCCGCAAGCCGCGCCCCGGCGGCGATGCAGAGTTCGACGATGTGTCGAAGTACCACCGGAGAACCGTGCGCAGAGATTTCGACGATATCGTCTGTCGTGTAAGAATGAGGCTGGGCGAAATAGGTCACGACCACTTCGTCGATGCGGGTGGGTGCAGCCGAGCGAGGCTCGCCAGCGCCTCCGTTCGGCTCGATAAGCTCGCCGAAAACGGCGCGCCCCGGCTCCATGGCGTGCTTTAGCCTCAGAATCGGCCTGGCAATTTCTATTGCTTGAGGCCCAGCCAGCCGCACCACGCCGATTCCACCACGACCCGGAGGCGTGGCAATCGCAACAATCGTATCGTCGACGTTCACGGGGCGATTGTAGCGGTTAAACTGGGGCGGCAACCAGAGACGGGCTGCGGCAGCAGAAAGTTCAGCCGAGATCCGCAAAAAAAGCAAGCGAGGCCATCCATTGTCAGTCGCCGATGAACTATTGAAAGCCAATCAGGAATTTGTGAAGAACTTCAATTTGGGAGATCTGGCGGTCAAACCGCGTCGCCGCGTGGCTGTGCTGGCCTGCATGGACTCAAGAATTCTTTTCGAGCGCTGCCTGGGATTGCATCCAGGCGATGCGCACATGATTCGCAACGCAGGCGGGATTGCCACCGAAGACGCTCTACGGTCGCTGATTGTTTCCCATCATCTGCTTGACACCCAGGAGTTCATCATCATCAACCACACGGATTGCGGCCTGCTGAGAGTGAAGGAATACGAACTAAGAGCGCATCTGACGGATAAGATGGGCGCCATCGCAAGCGAACCTGCCCACTTTTACGCCTTCGACGACCTTGAAGCGAACCTGCGCCAGCAGGTCCAGCGTGTGAAGTCGCATCCGTGGATTCCAAAGCATGTTCCGGTGCGGGGGTTTATCTACGATGTGAAGACGGGTAAGTTGAGGGAAATCAAGGAGCAGGGCGTGTGATTTCTAAGCTACGCTGGCTGACTGACTTCAAGGCGCTGGCCTGAAACGGAGCGGCGATAGACAACGAAATAGTAAATGACTGTTCCGAATGGAGCTAAGAAAGCCAAGAGTGTAAACCACAGTGCTTTTTTAAATAGTGAGAGGGATCGAAGCCAAACCAGAAGTACCACATAGCAATCCGAAGCAGGGCAGCACCCAAGATTTCCGGGTAGAGCAACATCTTCACGAGCGTAGCTGCGGCCAGCGTAAGTGCACCGGCTCTCGCCACAGACATTGCCATGTGTACACCGACCGAGGTCGCTATCTGGGCGAGGGTCAACAAATGCACATGCCAAACAAACACGCCGCGCTGTTGGGGAAAAGAGCCAGTTTCGGCTAATTGGGAGGTACAGCATGGCCGTCTAGCTTAACATTGCGATCTCTTTGAGAAACCGCCCGCCCTTGTTTAGTGAGCCACCACCTTCTCAATCTCCGCCCTTAACCGGTCGTAGGGCAACGCTCCCGGATGGTACATGGCCACCTTGCCGGTGCGGTCAAGCAGAACAAGCGTGGGCGTTGTGGAAGCGCCGTATACTTCGAAGTTGTGCTTGCTGATGGGAACGGGCATGTCGAGCAGCCCGCCATAGAAACGATGGCGGACGGCATCAATGTAAGCAAGTTCATCGCTGGGCGCTGCATTCTCCACCTGCGCCGTATATCCGTAGAGCCGGGTTGGACCGAGGACCGCTAAGCCTTTCGATGCAAACTCCGAGCGGAGTTGCGTGATGATCGGAGCCTCCGCTTTACAATCCACGCACCAGTGCGCCCAGAAAAAGAGCAGCACGGGCGAACCCTTGAGCTGCGCCAGCGACGGCGGTTTCGCGCCCATGAACTGTTCCGTTCGAAGCGTCGGCGCTGGCCGCCCCTCAAACGAGAGCAAGTTCAGATTCTTCTGCAGCCGTGCTTGGATGGAAGTGTTGCGGTAAGTCTGTAAAGCGGCCTGTAGCACGGCAACCGCCTGAGTGCGTTGACCCCGCTCCGCCAGCGTTTGCGCCTGTACTTCGATAGCAGCGCCCAGCGCAGTCGGCAGGTGCGGTTCGGCATCGAGCGGACGGCGCTTGAGTTGCTCCATGGCCAGAGTTTTAGTTTCTTTGGCGTACGCCGAAGCCTGATCGTAATCGCGAGCATTCAGCGCCGCCCGCGCCATCCAGGAGGAGGCTTCGATGTATTCGGGCGTGACCCCATTCTGCGCCCGGTAGGTCCTGAGATCGGAGTCAGCCGCCTGAAAGCTGTTTCGATTCAAAGCGCCAATTACATCTTCAACAATGCCCGCTGACGCGGAAGTCAGAAAGGTGAAAACTAAAGCAAAAGCTCCCCATCGCATGATCTCAATGATCTACCTTTTGCGGCGCGGAAGGCAAATTAGAGCAAACACCTTAGCACCCCAAGCCCATGTGAAACAAAGGGTTAAGCGATTTATTAAAGAATTTCTGTGGCAATTTCGCGGCACTTGCAATACAATTCAGCTGCGTTTGACTTTAGAGTTCCTCGCAGTATTCAGTTTCTCCGCTTACCCGGCGCGTGACCTGCCTGCAGAAGAACCCTTCCAAAGTTTCAGCGCTATATCACACAAAGGAACAAAGCAACACCATGGAAACAGGAACAGTGAAGTGGTTTAACGATGCCAAAGGCTACGGTTTCATCAGCCGCCAGAACGGCGAAGATGTATTTGTGCACTTCTCGGCCATTCAGGCGAGCGGCTTCCGCAGCCTGCAGGAAGGTCAGCAGGTGCAGTTTGACGTGGTCAAAGGCCCGAAGGGCTGGCAGGCCGAGAACGTGAAGGGTGCCTAAACCACTTCGCTAGTCGACAATTTAAAAAAGGCGGCCAGGAATGGCCGCCTTTTGATTTCTGGATAAAAGATGTCTGCCGATCTCATTGCTTCGCGTCGCGAATCAGGACCACATCCGAGTCAGTATGTCCGCGCACCAGGGCAAGCTGCTTGCCGTCGAACGACCAGTGGAAATCGTAAATGCGTTCGGAAGTAAAATCGGTAATCTGTTTTCCCTTCGATCCATCCAGCGGCTGCGACCACAGATTATCCACGCCGTTTTCCCGGATGGGATAGACGACGGCTTTACCGTCATGGCTGAAGCGAATAAGCCCGAGGCGTAGCCGCTCAAAATCCAGTTTTTTCGTTTGTCCCGTCTCTGTGTTCACCAGCACCAGCGTGTCCTTGTGTCCCAGCGCGTGTTCGAGCGTGGCAAAGGCGGCCCATTTTCCATCGGGAGAGACATCGAATTGGCTATCGCTGATGGCGAGGTTTGAGACTGTCTGCGGTGTCCCGCCGTCGATCGCAACCCGTGCCAGGGTCGCTTCATCCTTTTGATCGATATAGTATGCCCAGCGGCTGTCGCCCGCGCAAATCGGCAGAGTATCGCGCTTGCCGGTGGTCAGCTGTTTCAAGTTGCCTCCCGATGCATCGGCGCGCCAGATATTAACATCGCCCGCAGTCCCCGGGGAAAGGAGTTCAAATACTGTGTAACGGCCATTGGCGCAGGCCGAAAAGTCCCCGGCTGTTTTTCCTTCTTCAGGCGTGATGGCGCTTTTGTTTCCGGTTGCGGGATCGATGCGAGTGAGCACGTTTCCCTGATCGCCGATCAATTGACCGTCAGCGGTCCAGCTGAAATTTGTATTCGCACGCGCGGCTCCCACCGCGTGGGCTTGTGCGGCGGGTCCCGACGTTACAAACAAGTTCCACCGTTCCTCGCTCAGAATGGTGACCAGCGTGAGACCGTTTGCCGCGATACTGACATCAGAGTACGTATTCGTGTCGTGTGTGATCGGAGAAACTTTCGCTTCCGGGTAAGAAACGAATGCGATTTGTGCCTGATGCAGATTGGTCGGGTCATGGAGCAGGCCAAGCAAACCGCTGCCATTGGGCATCCAGGTTGGAGACGCAAAAAAATCCTCTTTCCCTCTGAAGAACGGCTCTTTCCTCCCGCTGGCGACATCCACCGAGACCAATCCCTCGACGTATCCCGCATGCAGTTCGTTACATATGATCGTCTTTCCATCGGGAGACCACGCCGGGGAGGATAGTCCCTCCGCCATCGAACCGCTGGTCAGGCCCTTCTCCTGGGAATCGCCCCCATCGACCGGACGAACGATAAGCTGATATTTTCCCTCCTCGGGATTGTCATATCGCATGAAGGCGACTTTTTTGCCATCCGGAGAAAAGGTAATATTCGAATCCACATCTTCGGCAAGTTTTTGCGGAGAACCGCCGAGCAGCGCGGAACGGTACAAGAATTTCAGCTCCGGATTTCCCGGATCGCTACGCACAAAATAGAAATAATTTCCGTCCGGGGAAAAGAGCAGACCGTTGTAATAGACGTCGGCGGGAGGCTGCACCTGGGTGTTGCTATTGGTGGGGACATTCCTCAGCCACAGACTCGCCAGGCCGTTCTTCCGCATCAGACTCAGAATATATTTTCCGTCTGGAGAAATCGCGGCGAGAACCGCGTCGCCAGTATCAGTGACTTTGGTGACGGAAATATCCTGGAACGGAGCGCTACTGGTGCGTGCGATGAAGCCGTAGATCCCGTACCCTGCGGCTGCAATCAGCACGAGCACGATCGCTGCAATGAAGCCGGTGCCGAGCTTGTTTTGGCGTACAGCCGTGATCACCGCGGAGCTGCTGGAACTTCGCTGCGCCGTTGCACGATCAGCCGACACGGCAGGAGAGGAGGCAACAGCCGGAATCGCCCCTCCACTAATCGGCGGCGCCTGGGCCGGTTTGCGCCCAGATTCAACATCCCGCTTCAGTCGTTTCAGATCACCGCGCAAATCGGCCGCGGACTGATAACGCAAGTCGCGCTCTTTTTCGAGCGCCTTGCCAACAATTTCGTCGAGTTTCGGCGGCAGCGCGGAGTTCAACTGCTGCGCCGGAGTCGGGTCAAGTTCCAGGATGGCGTGGAAAATTACCGCCGACGTGGCCCCGGGAAAAGGCAGGCGTCCCGTCGCCATCTGGTAGATCACCACACCCAAAGAAAAGAGGTCGCTGCGGGCGTCGATCTGTTCGCCGCGCGCCTGCTCTGGTGACATGTAAGCGATCGTCCCCACGGTCGCGCCCGGGCTTGTCAGGTGCAACCCTCCCGGCGAATCCTGCGTCGCTCCGATGGTTTCCATCGCCATCTCCGGACGCGCCAGTTTGGCGAGGCCGAAGTCCAGCACTTTCACTTGTCCACGCTGTGTAATAAATATGTTCGCCGGCTTGATGTCGCGATGGATGATGCCTTTGGCATGCGCTGCATCGAGGGCATCCGCGAGTTGAATAGTCCACTCCAGCAACCGGTCAAGCGGCGCGCCTCCCGGGCCGAGACGACGATCCATAGTTTCGCCTTCCAGCAGTTCCATTGCGATAAACGACTGCTCGTGCTCGCCCTGGAGCTGAGCCTTTTCCACCGCATAGATGGTGCAGATGTTGGGATGGTTTAGAGCCGAAGCAGTGCGAGCCTCTAGCAAGAAACGATCCAAGGCGTTTTGATCGCGAGAAAGTTGCGGGGGAAGGAATTTGAGAGCGACGCGCCGTCCCAGATGAAGATCTTCAGCCGCGTAAACAATTCCCATGCCGCCGCTGCCGAGCTGGCCGGTAATGCGGTAATGCGAGATGGTTTGCCCGATCATGGATGGATGTGTGGCAGAAGGTAATCTTAGGGGGGATAGCGATGGCAGTCAAACCGACCAGCAGTGCGCCGTTTAGGCTGGGGTCGCCTGTTCCGCAGCGCCGACAGAATCGAAGAAGTTGAAAAACTGCTCGACTCGCGTTACCTTCAGCGCATTGTGGATGCGCTCGCTTACCCCAACCAGCGCCAAACTTCGGCCACCATGCTGACGCGTCACGTAGGCGCCCACGAGTGCTCCAATGCCAGCAGAGTCAACGTAAGGTACGTCGGTGAAATCAATAATCAGAGAGCGTGAAGTATCGGCACGGACAGTGGCTTGAAACTGAAACATCGTGGTCATCACAAGCGGGCCATTCAGGCTGAGAATGCGCTGTCCAGGCTGAGTTCCGGGTTGGTCTTCAATGCGCAGGGACTCTTGGGGCATCGGAAGATATTAACGCCTGCGTCATCATGCGTTTGTTAACGTAGCGTTAATTTCGCCCAAACGGAGCGAGGCCGACTAGCTAGCCACTGGTTGTTGGCGCCGCCGAGCCTGAATTTCAATGTAGACATTCACCAGTGAAACTGCAGCAGGCGTCACTCCGGGAATCCGCGAGGCCTGCGCCAGAGTGCGTGGCTGAACATGGCTCAATTTTTCCCGCACCTCACGGGAAAGCCCGCTGACCGACTGGTAATCGAACCAGCCGGGGATCGAACGCTGCTCCGACTTTTTCATCCGCTCCATGGCACGCTGCTGTTGCAGCAAATAGCCCTCGTACTTGATCTCGGTCTCCACTGACTTGAGTTCATTGCGGATTTCGGAAGAAATCGCGACCGCGGCTTCACGCTGATTCCCACAGACACTTTCTCTCTCAAAGAAATCAGGACCTAACTCGCGAAGAACGGGAACGAGTTGCTCGATGATGATCTCGGGACGCTTTAACAATTGGGCGTAGCTCTGACCGACGGCGGAATTCCAGTCGTTCCCTGCGAGTTGATTGTCGAGTATTCTCACCGACAACTTCGTCTTCTCCAGGAGCTGCTTCAATTTTCCCAGCCGCTCCTGCTTGGCCTGAAAATCTTGCCAGGCGCCATCGGAGATCAAGCCCACGCGGCGACCGTGGGGCGTGAGACGCCGGTCAGCATTGTCTACCCGCAAGTGCAGGCGAAACTCCGCGCGCGACGTGAACATCCGGTAGGGCTCGTTCGTGCCCTTCGAAATTAAGTCATCGATCAGAATCGCGGTGTAAGCCTCCGTGCGGTCGAGGATCAGCGGTGGTTGCGCCTTCACTTGCAAAGCTGCGTTGATGCCGGCCATCAAACCCTGGCAAGCGGCTTCTTCATAACCGGACGTGCCGTTGATTTGGCCTGCCAGAAACAGATTGGCAATTTTTTTCGTTTCCAGAGTGCGCTGCAGTTCGGTGGGATCGATGGAATCGTATTCAATGGCATAGCCCGGCCGCAGCATTTCCGCGTTCTCGAGGCCAGGAATCGATTTCAAAATCTCCAGTTGCACTTCCACCGGCAACGATGTACTCATGCCGTTGACATAAATTTCGTGCGTGTTCAATCCCTCAGGTTCGAGGTAGAGCTGGTGCGTCTCCTTGTCGGGAAACTTTACGATCTTGTCTTCGATTGACGGACAGTAGCGCGGGCCGATCGACTGAATCTGGCCGCTGTACATGGGCGAGCGATGCACATTTTCGCGGATGATGCGATGCGTCTCCGCCGAAGTCCACGCGATGTAGCAGGGAACCTGCGAATCGTGATGCGCGACGCGCCTGGTGCGGAAGCTGAAGGGCGTTGGGTCCGCATCGCCCGGCTGCACAGTGAAACGCGACCAATCGATGCTGCGTCCATCCAGCCGCGGCGGCGTACCAGTCTTGAGCCGGCAGCCGCGCAGCCCCAGCTTTTTCAGCGACTCCCCGAGCAAAACTGCGTTGGGTTCGCCCGAGCGTCCGGCAGGATACTGCTGTTCGCCGCAGTGGATCAACCCATTGAGAAAAGTTCCGGTGGTGATGATGACAGCTTGAGAGCCCACCGTGCGGCCGTCGCGGAGTTTGACGCCCACCACTTTCCGTGGAGCGGCAGATCCTTCGCTGCGCTCAGGATGACAAAGGCTTCGCTCAGGATGGGAACTTTGGTCGTCTTCAACGATCAAATCCGCCACTTCCGCTTGCTTGATCTTGAGATTCGGCTCCGACTCCAGCACTTCCCGCATCTTGAGCCGGTAAGCTTGCTTGTCGCATTGCGCCCGCGGAGACCACACCGCCGGGCCGCGCGAGGTATTGAGCAGCCGGAACTGTATGCCAACTGCGTCCGTGATCTCGCCCATGATGCCGCCGAGGGCATCGACTTCGCGGACAAGATGTCCCTTCGCGATGCCGCCGATCGCCGGGTTGCACGACATCTGCGCAATCAGATCGACATTCAGCGTATAAAGCGCGGTCTTCAATCCCATGCGCGCCGCTGCCGTTGCGGCTTCGCATCCGGCATGGCCCGCGCCGACAACAACTACATCGAATTGTTCCGTGAACTGCATATGTTCAAAAAACGGCGATATCCCTCGGAGGCGTTGCTTGCTCTTCATTCTAGCAAGTCACTCGCATCGGTGATCGGGCCACTTGCCGCTCGACTGGCTGGCCCGTATATTAGGGAGTCGAACTGGAATGTGAGGGAAGCCATGAACAGCACTCAGTTTTTCGAGCAACTGGATGCGTCGATCGCTAAGTATGACCTGCTCCGCCATCCGTTTTATAAGGCCTGGGCGGCTGGCGAACTCACGCGTGAAGATTTGCGGGAATATGCCCGCCAGTACTACCCACACGTCGAGGCGTTTCCCTCCTACCTGGCGGAGTTCGCGCTTCGCCTGGACGAAGGGGATTTGCGCCGCGCGGTGTTAGCCAACATGGTTGACGAGAAGGGCAGTCCCGATGGATCGGGCAAAGAGTCCGTGCCTCACGCTGAGCTGTGGCTCGATTTTGCCGAAGGGATGGGCTCGCGGCGAGACCTGCAGTGGCACTTGCCAGTCAGGCAGGTTCATGAACTGACGAAGCACTTCCATAAGGTTGCGAGTGAAGGCACCGCCGAAGAGGCGCTAGCCGCGTTCTACGCGTACGAATCTCAGGTACCTCGCGTGGCCGAGGAAAAAGAGCGGGGACTGCGTGAGATGTACGGGGCCGACGATAAGACCTGCGGCTACTTTGCGCTGCACACAACGGCGGACATCTACCACTCAAACGTCTGGCGCACGCAACTGGAGAAGCGTGTGGAAGCGAATCCGAAAACGGCGGAAGCTGCCTTGGCAGCCGCCGAAAACGCAGCCAGAATGTTGTGGCAGGCTCTGGATGGCATTGAAGCCGGGCGTATGACCCACGCTTAATCAGACCGATGGCTCGAGACATTCCTATTGGCGCGCGCGGTGAAGCTCGCGAGACCGTCGAATTCAAACACACCCTGACCGCGCACCACCCAGAGTTGCCTGCGGTTTATTCCACGCCCGATATGATTCGCCTGATGGAGACTGCCGCTTTCCTCGCGCTGCAACCCTATTGCGAAGGCGATGAGATCACCGTCGGGACAGCAATCAATATCGAGCACCGTGCGGCGAGCGGGGTCGGTTCGCAGATCCAAGCGGAGGCGGTTCTGGAATCGTTTGACGGTCGCTTCTATGTGCTGCGCGTGAGCGCCCGGGATGATGTCCGGGAAATTGGCCGGGGAACGGTTGGCCGCGCGGTGGTAAGTATCGGGAAATTCACGAAAAGATCTCAGCCGAAAAGGGCCAGTTCCACGCTCTGAAAATCGCTCGCACTTACGCGCTAACAATTTAAAATTCAAGAATGGTTCATCAACAAGCCAAAGCGGCCGCCTTTCGGGTTCTGCACTCAGGCAAAGAGATTCTGCTGCTTCCCAATGTTTGGGATGTGGCCAGCGCACGTCTCATCGAAGAGGCCGGCTTCAAAGCAGTCGCTACCAGCAGCGCCGGCATCGCCTTCTCACTTGGCTATCCTGATGGGCAGATAATTCCGCGAGAGGAAATGCTGGCTGTCATCGCCCGCATCGCAAAGGCCGTCTATGTTCCAGTTACGGCGGACGTGGAGGCGGGATATGGAAAATCTCCGGAAGATGCCGGCCAAACCGCGCGCGCAGTCATCGATGCGGGAGCGGTTGGCATGAACCTCGAAGATGCAATCGCGGACTCGACAGCCGCACTTGTTGAATTGCCTCTTCAAGTGGAAAAGATACACGCGGTTCGCGGAATGGCGAACCGTTTGAGAATCCCACTCGTGCTCAATGCTCGAACGGATGTCTACCTCCTGCAGATCGGCGATCCGGCGAAGCGCTACGACGAGACGATTCGTCGGCTCAGCGCTTTTCGCGATGCCGGAGCCGATTGCGTTTTCGTGCCGGGACTGCGGGATGCGCCCACCATCGGTCGCTTGGTGGCGGACTTAAAATGTCCTGTCAACATTCTGGGCGGCCCGGGTTCTCCTTCGGTGCCTGAGCTGTTCAAGCTGGGAGTAGCCAGAGTCAGTTTGGGTTCGGGTCCAATGCGCGCCGGCCTGGGCCATTTGCGCCGCATCGCGGAGGAAATGAGAACCAATGGCACGTACTCCAACCTGGAAGACTCTCCTACGCACGCCGAGATGAATCGCATGATGGGGCGAAATTCGCGCTGACGAGTGAAAAGTCAATCCTGATCGGCGTCATCTCCGACACGCATGGACTGCTGCGCGCTGAGGCAATCGATGCGCTGCGCGGATCAGATCACATCATTCACGCCGGAGATGTTGGCGCGCCAGAGATCCTCGATAAACTTAGCGCCATCGCTCCGGTCACTGCAGTCCGCGGCAACGTAGACAAAGGCGCGTGGGCACAGAGATTGCCCGAGGCTGAAGTATTCGAAGCGGGCGGGATTTCCATCCACGTGCTACACGATTTGGCGCAGCTGGGTCTCAATCCCAGGGCCGCAGGTTTCGCAGCGGTGATCAGCGGCCACACTCATGTTCCAAAACGAGAGGTTCGCGACGGAGTGCTCTATTTCAATCCCGGAAGCGCTGGGCCGCGCCGATTCAAACTTCCTGTAAGCGTCGGCAAGTTAGTTGTGGAAGATGGCTCCGTACGGGGCGAATTGTGGCAACTGGAAGTGATCCAGTCCTAATCGCGATTCCCCAAGCATTGCTACAATCGCACACAATGTCGATCGATTTCAGAATCGAGGCGCACTCCGGCGCAGCTCGCGTTGGTCGCCTGCTCACGCCGCACGGCGAGATCGAAACCCCCGTGTTCATGCCAGTGGGAACGGCGGCAACGGTGAAAGCCGTGCCGCAAGACATTCTCGAAGAACTCGGCGTCCAGATCCTTCTTGGCAATACTTATCATCTTTATTTGCGGCCGGGAGTCGAAACTGTTCGAAGGTTCGGAGGACTCCATAATTTTATGTCTTGGCCGCGGGCGATTCTTACTGATTCCGGCGGCTTCCAGGTTTTCAGCTTGAACGAACTGCGTAAAGTTACCGAAGAAGGCGTAACCTTTCGTTCGCATCTCGACGGCTCATCGCACTTTTTTAGCCCGGAGAATTCCATCTCAGCCCAGATCGGCTTAGGCGCAGACATCATCATGGCATTTGACGAGTGCACGGAATACCCTGCCGACCTGTCTCGCACGAAAGCGTCGATGGGATTAACTTTGCGTTGGGCGGAGCGTAGCAAGAAATATTTTGAAGAGCATAAACACGAGGTACCGTGGAACAAAAATAATCCAGATAGTACAACTCGTGATTATGTGGGGACAGCCGCCCCCGGCTGTCCGTCAGGCCGAAGGCCTGATTCTTCTGCCGGCATCGAGATAACTGAATCAAAACCAATCGAGCTTCGCTCAACCGGACAGCCGGGGGCGGCTGTCCCCACGCACCCAGGCTCGACTCAAACTCTCTTCGGCATTGTCCAAGGGGGCATGGATCTGGCCCTCAGAAAAGAATCCGCCGAGCGCACCGTCGAAATCGGATTCCCCGGCTATGCTATCGGCGGCCTTAGCGTTGGCGAGCCGCGGGAGCGTACCCGCGAAGTGGTCGAAGCCACTCTCGAACATCTGCCCGCCGACAAGCCACGCTACCTGATGGGAGTGGGCACGCCCGAGGAGATTGCCGAATACGCCCGCCTCGGCGTCGATATGATGGATTGCGTTTTGCCCACGCGGGCGGCGCGGCACGGCTTGCTGTTCACATCAGAGGGAAAAATTTCGATCAAACAGGCGCGCTATGCCCAGGACGCAGGTCCGCTCGACCCTAATTGCGCCTGCCGCGTGTGCCAGCGTTACTCCCGAGCGTATTTACGACACCTTTATGCTTCGAATGAAGTGCTCGCGCAGGTCTTGAATACGCTGCACAACCTGAGTTTCTACCTTGACACTATGCGGCGGGTGCGTCATTCTATTCGACTTGGGGAAGAGTCCCGTTTTCTCTAGCGTCTGGTCTCGCGGAAAAGCCGTGACCTCATGGAAGGACCTTCCCGGATTCAAGCCTGGGCAGTGAAGCCCGAGTGGTTGGCGTTCCGGCCGGAATCGATTGAGCATCCCCGTCGTGAAAATGACAGGCTTGCGGCGCTGATTCAGTGCGCGCCGCGGCTCGCGGACCGGGCTCCTGAGGTTCGTGAGCAGTACGTTCGTGAGCAGTAAAATAGTCTAGTGGGTACACTTTTGGCAAATATGCACGTTTTCTTAGCATTGCAGGCAAGTGGCGGCGGCATGGGTTGGTTGAGCGTCGCTCCGGTGATCTTTATTTTTGGCATCTTTTATTTTCTGCTGATTCTTCCCCAGCAGCGGCGGCAAAAGAAATGGACTGCCATGCTGGACAGCCTGAAAACTGGCGACAAGGTCGTAACCAGCGGTGGGCTGCGGGGAACGATCATGGCGCTCAAGGATGATTCCGTTCACCTGCGGGTTCCTCCCAATAATATTGTTTTGGAAGTGACCAAAGCCTCCGTGACCCAGGTTACGACTACGGAAGAAGAAACTAAAACCAAATAAAGCGGCACAACTTAAGCCTTTGGATTTTGTTCCATCATGAATAAGAATCTTCTCTGGAAACTGGTAGCCATCGTCGGCGTCCTCCTCGTTTTTTTGTTTGGGATCTTTGGCATTCCCCAAAGCTTTTCCGGTCAAGGCTTGCTCTCCGCCATGACCAACCGCATTCATCTGGGCCTGGATTTGCGCGGTGGAACCCACTTGATCCTGCAAGTGCAGGTGAATGACGCGATCAATGTGGACTCCGACAACGCAGTGGAAGTCCTCAAAGAGCAACTCAACAAGCGCAAGGTCGCGTTCGCCGATATTTCCAAGCCAGATCCGCAGAACAATCCTGACAAGATCGTTATCAAGGGTGTTCCGGCCGAGGCTCGCAAGGACCTGCTGGATATCGCGAACGACCGGCTGCCTGAATACAATCTGACTTCCGCAGCGGACAACAGCTGGACTCTCGCGATGAAACCGCAGATTCTCAGCGATCTGAAAAATAAGGCCGTGACCCAGGCCATTGAGACCATCCGCAACCGTATTGATTCTTTGGGTGTGAGCGAGCCGACGATTCAGGAGCACGGCCTCGGCCAGTACCAGATCCTGGTGCAGTTACCAGGCGTCGACGATCCAGCCCGGGTGAAGGACATCATGCAATCCACCGCCATGCTTGAGATCAAGCAGGTTCTGGGCGGGCCTTATCCCAGCGAACAGGCTGCGATGCAGGATAAGGGCGGAGTATTGCCGCCGGACGCGATTCTGCTGCCCGGGCACGCCGCTCCCGGAGCTCCGGCGGACGAGCAAGCCTGGTACCTGGTTTCGCGAGTTTCCGCCGTCAGGGGAAAAGACTTGCGGGATGCCCAGCCCAGCACCGATCAGAATGGCCAGCCGAACGTGCGCTTTCAGCTGACCGGTGAAGGAGGCCAGCGTTTCTACAATTTCACTTCGGCCCACGTGGGTGAGAGCCTGGGCGTGGTGCTCGATAACAAGGTGCAGGAAGTCGCCAATATTAAAGAAGCCATCCGCGATACAGGCGAAATCAGCGGTGGCAGCATGAGCCAGCAGCAGGCCAAAGATCTCTCGATGATCCTGCGCTCAGGCGCTCTGCCTGCAGGCATCAAGTATCTGGAAGAGCGGACGGTGGGGCCGTCGCTGGGCACGGATTCGATCCGCGCCGGGGTTCGCGCCGCCGTGGTCGGCATGCTGGCGGTGCTGATCTTCATGCTGATCTACTACCGTGCGGCCGGCATTAATGCCGACATTGCGCTGCTGCTGAATCTCATCATCCTGCTTGGCTTCATGGGCTACTTCGAAGCGGTGTTGACGCTGCCTGGAATCGCCGGGGTAATCCTCACTGTCGGTATGGGCGTGGATTC
>JBAVGI010000110.1:0-18021 GCA_049684755.1 Candidatus Sulfotelmatobacter sp. | reverse complement strand
GCGAAGTCGTGCTGTGCCGCGTATTGCACTGCATAGTGATCCTGAAAATAAGTTTGCAGTACTACTTTGCCGGGAGACTGGCCGCGGCCAGCTCGTCCGGCGACTTGTGTGAGTAATTGGAAGGTGCGCTCGGCGGCACGAAAGTCGGGCATTCCCAGCGCGGCGTCTGCGCCGACAACGCCCACCAGAGTGACACCGTGAATGTCGTGCCCCTTGGCGATCATCTGCGTGCCCACGAGCACGTCGAGTTCACCTTGGTTGAGCGCGTTCAGAGTTCGCTCGAAATCCTCGTGGCCGCGGACAGTGTCGCGATCCAGCCTGGCAATCCGCGCCTGCGGGAACATGCCGTGAAGCAACTCTTCCAACTTCTCCGATCCGGTGCCGATAAAATAAACGTACTCGCTGCCGCAGTGCACACAGGCTTTGGGCACGGGCGCGGTGTAGCCACAGTAGTGGCAGATCATCTTGCGCTCGCGCTTGTGATGAGTGAGGGCAATCGCGCAGTTCTGGCATTCCAGTTTTTTGCCGCAAGTGCGACATAGCACTACGGGCGAATATCCGCGGCGATTAAGCAATACCATGACTTGCTCTTTGCGTTCGAGACGATCTTTAATTTCGGCGGCTAGTTTGCGGGAGATAACTTGCTCCTGCCCGGTCTCCTGGAATTCCTGACGCATGTCGATAATCTCAACTTCTGGGAGAGGACGCTGCTCGACGCGGTCAGGCAGCTCGATGAGCGTGTATTTATTTTTCTTCGCGTTGAAATACGATTCAAGCGATGGAGTCGCTGACCCGAGGACCACAACGGCATTCGCCATCTTGGCGCGGATAACCGCAACGTCGCGCGCATGATAGCGCGGTGTTTCTTCCTGTTTGTAAGAAGAATCATGCTCTTCATCGACGATGATCAGCGCCAGATCGGAAACCGGAGCGAAGACTGCCGAGCGCGTGCCGACCACCATGCGCGCTTCGCCGCTTCTGATGCGATGCCATTGCTGCGCGCGCTCTTTGTCGGAAAGTGCCGAATGGAGAATGGCCACCTCCTCCCCAAAGATTTGATGCAGGTCGGCAGCGATCGCGGGTGTGAGTCCAATTTCAGGAACTAGAAGGATGGCCGAGCGCCCGGCATCAAGCACCGCGCGCATGCCCGCTAGGTAGACAGCAGTTTTGCCGGAACCAGTGACGCCATGAAGAAGAATGCCCGAGAATTTTCGCGTCTCAACCGCTCCGCGAAGGCGATTCAAAGCCGACTGCTGCGCCTTGTTGAAGTCGAATTCGAGGCGCGACGGCCGCGGCTTACTACGCGAAACCGCGAATGTGGCAGGCTCTTCGATGATTTCGATCAGACTTCGTTTGACCAGCGTAGTGAGAGTGGACCGTGGGACTTCGAGCGCTTGCAACGTCTCCACTGAAACGCGGCCCCCAGATGCGGCCATGGTCTCGACAAGCTTTTTTTGATTGTCGTTCAGTTTGCCTTCAGCTGACTTAAGCAGCGCAATCTTGATGGTGCGCGTCGCGTCTCGGACGTCCGAGACATCCTCCCGCATAAGCCACTTCTTGCGCACCATCCCGCTCAAGATCAATCTCGAGACGCGGGTCGCAGAGCGCAGGCTTTCTTCGCGGACTTGTGCGCTCTCTCCCGTCTCCGGCTCCTGCGCAGCAAGGTAGTCGAGCACGCGAAACTCGGCGGCCTGCTCTTCCAGAGTGCGGCGGGAACGTGCGGATGATCCTGACATTCCCGCCAAATGCAGCGCCATTCGGCCTTCCGCAGTTATGCAATAGGCAATGGCGCGTTTGAACTCCGCATTCAGCGGTAGCATAGTACGGAAGACTTCACCGAGAGGCGCGAGATAGTAGTCGGCGATCCAGCGGCCAAGGCGCAGCAGTTGCTCATCGAGAACCGGCGCAATATCGAGTACGTTGAGTAGAGGCTTGATTGTTAGCGACGGCTCACGATCGTGCAACTCAACTACAATTCCCGTCAATCGCTGCTGGCGGAAAGGCACGAGTACTCGACCGCCCACCAGAGGGTTGTCCCCGGCTGGAACACGGTAAGTGAAAACCATGTCGAGCGGCACGGGCAAAGCGACGTCGCAGAACTCTGGCATTGATCTCTGAGAATAATTGATCTCTGAGAATAGCAGTGACACCGCATATACGCGACGCGTGATCTATTCGTCAGTTTTTGTCGGAGGTTCGATCCCGAGATACTTCATCACCATCTGCAAATCCTTCCAAGCCTCGCCCTTCTGGCGTGGGTCGCGCAGCAGAAACGCGGGATGGTAAGTGACAGCGAGGCGCGCGCCGGGCCAGGAAGCATCGCTCCCGGCAGGCTTGAAGTCGTACCAACGGCCGCGCAACTCGGACATTGGCGCGTTGATAGCCAGCAGATTTTTCGCCGCGGTTGCTCCCAGTGCAACAATCGCCTTGGGTTTGACAGTCGCGATTTGACGCATGAGAAACGGCGAGCATGTTTCGCACTCGTCGCGTTCCGGTTGCCGGTTGCCGGGTGGGCGGCACTTCACGATGTTTGCGATGTAGACATCTTCGCGTCGCAGGCCCATTGCCTTGATCATGTTGTTGAGCAGTTGTCCGGCACGACCGACGAACGGCTCGCCCTGTGTGTCTTCATCCGCGCCCGGACCCTCTCCAACGAACATCAACTCCGCACGCGGATTACCTACGCCAAACACGATCTGCTTGCGGCCTTGCTTGTGAAGTTTGCAGCGCGTGCAGTCGCCGAGATCTTGGCGAATCAATCGGAGTGCAGCGGCCGGATCTGTCACCCCCTGCTCTGGCTTCGGTGAAGTAATTTCGAGGACATTATCTTCAACGACGGCTGAAGTGACAGCTGATTTTCTTGCGGCCATTTCCTCTCGCAGTTCTGACTGTGGTAAAGGAACGATTGCGGACGCGTGAGGCTCAGCTTCCGGAAGTAGTGAATCCTTCGCGTTACGCCGGTAAAAATCGTAGATGCCCATCTCCTGACAATAACGGACGCGCTCAGCGAGCGCGCGTCGCAATTCCGAATCGAGAGTCGGGGTCATTTATTTTTAGAGTAGTAAGGAATCTTGAATCAGTGCTCCACATCGAAGAAAATCTTGGTCGTCGCCCGATAGAGCAATACCTTTGCTCCATCCAGTTGCATGTCGAGCGAGTCTACATGCGCCCATTTGATGCCGCGTACGGTCTTCGCAGCCTCAGCTACTGCATTCTCCGCTGCCTTCGCAAAGCTGTCCTTGGACGTTCCAATCACTTCGATAATTTTCTGCGTCATTGCATGCTCCCATAAGATGTGTGACGGAATTGTACGCCAGGTGCGAAGAACTCGCGTTAGGCTTTTACCGAAGACTTCCGCTGCTGTCGGATCCGCACGACCTGGTCGAGGACGCGCTGCGCTACTTCCCATTTCGTGGTCTCAGGAACATCGACAACCTCGTCGCGCGTAATAATAGTTACCTGGTTGCGATCAGAGTCGAATCCTATGCCTTCACGGGAAACATCGTTGACCACGATGGCATCAAGCTGTTTAGCCCCCAGCTTCTGACGAGCGTTCTCAAGGACATTTTCAGTTTCCGCGGCGAAGCCCACGACAATCTGGGACTGTTTGCGTAAGGAAATTTCCTTGAGAATGTCAGTGGTCGGTTCAAGTTCCAGAGTGAGCGGACCTTTGCGTTTAATTTTTTGTGCGGATTCCGACTTCGCTCGATAGTCGGAAACTGCGGCAGTTTTGATAACGATTGTGGATTGAGGCAGTAGACGGAGCACGGCATCGCGCATCTGCTCGGCCGATTCAACACGCGTGATCTCAGCAGCTGCGGGCGGAGTCAGCGACGTGGGGCCACTGACCAGAAGCACGTGCGCACCACGGCGCAGAGCGGCTTCGGCCACGGCGTATCCCATGCGTCCGCTGGAACGGTTGGTGAGATAGCGGGCAGGATCGATCTTTTCACGAGTCGGGCCGGCGCTAATGAGCACGGTTTCATCGCTCAGGTCCTGCTCCGCACCCAGCGATTCGAGCACCGCCGCCAGGATGGACTCATTCCCGGCTAGCCTTCCCTCGCCGGTCATGCCGCAGGCAAGGTAGCCTGAGCCCGGTTCGACGATCTTCACACCGCGCCGGCGAAGAATCTCGAGATTCGCCCGAGTCGCAGCGTGATTCCACATGTTCACGTTCATCGCGGGAGCGACCACCACCGGAGCCGTGGTGGCGAGATAAAGCGTGCTGAGAAAGTCGCTGGCAATGCCCTGCGCGAAGTGCGCCAGAACATCGGCCGTGGCGGGGGCAACCAGCAGCGCGTCAATCGACTGAGCGACGGCGATATGTTCGATGGCAGAATCGATATTTGCTCCCTGCTCTTCAGGAGACGAGAACATTCCCGTAATTACTTTCTCGCCGGAGAGCGCGGCAAATGTCAGTGGCCGAACAAATTCCTGGGCTGCCCGCGTCATGATGACCTGTACGCGTACGCCGCGGTCTTGCAGGAGGCGCACAATCTCTGCCGCCTTGTACGCCGCAATTCCGCCCGTAACTCCCAGAGCAACTTTCATGGTTTGCAATGTTCGCGCCTGACGGCTCAACCGCACTTCAGAATGCCCTGAAGGCACGCTCTAATGCGGGCCCGTTTGAGCGATCTGGTTCAGCCATCCGGCTAAGCGTCGTGTCCGAATGCCTGGTCCAGAACTTCTGCTGCCTGTTCGGCGGCGCTGCGCGTTTCAGGAATTTCCCATTTCACTTTGCCGGCCCGGATTTCATCCTGCGCAATGCGGCACGGCTTACGCGAATTTGTTTGCACCACCGGCGGAGCGCCGGATTGTAATTGCCGGGCGCGGCGGGCAGCGACCAAAATATAGCGATAGTTGCTGTCGAAGCCTTCGATCAGTTTCATGGATTTCTTCTCCGTGTCACCGGGACCAATTTTTGGATTACCGAAAGTTAGAGTGCTGCGTTCTTCGCCAGCGGAAGCTAAGAACTCCGCTCCTATTTTCCCATGAAACTCAAAGTTGCGGGGGCTCCAGCCCTCCATTTTGGTTACTGAGGTCTATGCCGTCCCGGAATCTCCAGGCGGCTTGAAAGAGTCCAAAATCCGCTTCAGGCGGTCGCGAACATTTGCCAGCCGGCAGCAATCTGCCAGGGCCACGATCTTTTCTTCCTCTTCAGAGAGCGGACGCCCCGCGCGCTGCAGCCGTTCGCCGCGCACGACCGCACGCAATAACTTGATCGAGTCTTCCAGTTGATCGTTGATGAGAATGTAGTTATACCGGTGGTAATTTTCAATTTCGCTCGTTGCCTTGTCCAAGCGCCGCTGTATCACTTCGTCGCTATCTTCACTGCGCTTGCGCAGGCGCTCTTCGAGGATCTTGCGGTTCGGGGGCAGAATGAAAATACTGGTTGCGTCCGGTACTTTGTCCTGGATTTGTTTGGCGCCTTGCACGTCGATATCCAGCAGAAGGTCGCGGCCTTGTTGTTCGGCGTTTAGCAAGAAGCGGCGCGCTGTTCCGTAGTAATTTCCAAACACTTCCGCATGCTCAAGGAAAGCATCTTCTTGAATCATCTTCTCGAACTCAGGCCGCGAGATAAAATAATATTGTCGGCCATTGGTCTCGCTGCCGCGCGGAGCCCGGGTTGTGTAGGAAATCGAAAATTCCAGATCGCTGACCTTCTTCAACAGCTCGTTGACCAGCGTCGATTTCCCGGAGCCGGAGGGGGCCGAGATAATGTAGACAAGGGGCTTGTGGGGCGCCGCATTCATTCCAGGTTCTGCACCTGCTCGCGCGATTTTTCGATCTCCGCCTTCATGCTGAGGCCGGCTTCCGTAATTTTCAAAGCTTCGCCGGCCAGTCCGGAGGTCTTCGATAGCAGCGTGTTGGCCTCTCGGTTCATTTCCTGCAGCAGGAAGTCCAGTTTCTTTCCCACTTCTCCTTGCTGGTCGAGCAAATCTAAAAAATGCTGGACATGGTTTTCAAGGCGAACGATCTCTTCTTGAATATCACTG
Organism: Candidatus Sulfotelmatobacter sp.; assembly: GCA_049684755.1. Lineage (GTDB taxonomy): Bacteria > Acidobacteriota > Terriglobia > Terriglobales > Acidobacteriaceae > Sulfotelmatobacter. The sequence continues at coordinate 12,025 of JBAVGI010000110.1, read as the reverse complement.
CGGTCGACCAAAAGCGCGGCCTCCTGGAGCACGCGTTCCCGATCAGGATTGGCCCCCAATAATTCCTGCAGGCGCGACTGCAACCGTTCCGTATAAGTTTGCAGCATCGCGCGCCTGTGATCCTGCACAACCTTCACGGCAGCACGCAGGTGATCCATGCGTTCGCGGAGTTCGCGCTCAATGCTGCGGCCTTCCTGCTCGCGCATCTGATTCAGCCGATCAAGCGCCTCACCTACAGTTGCCATGACGGCCGGCTCCAGCGCCCCATCTACGGCATTGCCAGTTGAATCGAGCGCTCCGGGGACGCGCAAAATCACGTTAAGATCAGGCTCGGCAGGAACAGAAAATTCACGGGCTGCGGCGCGAAAAGCCGCGATGTAAGCGCTCACCAGCGGACGGTTCAGCGCCAGGGTTTCGCCGCCACCGCGCTCGAGACTCAGTGTAACTTCCACATGCCCGCGAGCGATTTTGTCCTTAAGCAGACGCCGAAGCTGCATCTCGATGGAATCAGACCCCGAAGGCAGCCGAAAATGTAGATCGAGAAAACGATGGTTTACCGATTTCAAGGAAAGCGAGAACGCGAGCCGGCCATTGCCCTGAGTGGAGGAGATCTCGCTCGCTTTCGAGCTTGCACTTCCACCAGATTGGCCGATGAGTTCGCCTTTGACCTGCGCGAAACCTGTCATCGAGCGGAGAGGCATAATGTTTTCCAAATTGCAGTCGAGCTCAGCTCGGTTGCGCCGGCTCTAGTCTGTGCTCGAAATCAGCGAACTGCAAATCATATAAGCGGCGGTACGTCCCCAATTTTGTCATCAAGTCTTCATGGGAGCCAATATCGGCAATTGCGCCGTTTTCAATTACCACGATGCGGTCGGCGCGGCGCACAGTCGAGAGCCGGTGGGCAATCACAAACACGGTGCGTCCGCTCATGAGATTATGCAATGCTGCTTGCACCAGCGCTTCCGATTCGCTGTCGAGCGCCGACGTAGCTTCGTCCAGAATCAGGATTGGCGCATTCTTCAGAATCGCGCGGGCGATGGCGATACGCTGGCGCTCTCCTCCAGAAAGCCGCACGCCGCGTTCTCCAATCACTTCATCGTATCCCTTCGGCAGCGCTTGAATGAAGTCATGCGCCAAAGCAGCGCGGGCCGCTGCCTCCACTTCTTTCAGCGGCACATGAGGTTGACCGTAGGCGATGTTGTTGCGAACTGTGTCGTTAAATAGAACGGTTTCTTGCGTGACGATTCCGACCTGCTCTCGCAGCGAGGCAAGAGTGACATCCCGCACGTCATTTCCATCGATCAGCAGGCGTCCGTGAGTGGCGTCGAAGAAGCGCGGAATCAAGTGGACAAGCGTACTCTTTCCCGAACCGCTGGATCCGACAATGGCGACGACTTCGCCGCGGCGAACTTCCAGGTTAATATCGTGCAACACGCGAGCTTCCGCGCATTCGCCTCCATAAGTAAAGCTCACGTGATCGAACTGGACGGCTTTGTAGAAAGCCGGCAGACGCTTGGCATGCGCCTTTTCGCGGACATCATCTTCCACGTCGATGAACTTGAAAATTTCGCTCGACGCACCCAGCGCTTGCTGAAAATTATTATTGAACTGGGCAAACTTGCGGACAGGGTTATAGAGGCTGAATACCGCCGTTATGAAGGCCACGAAAATTCCTGGCGTCATTTCGCCGTGTTTGACCTGGTTGCGGCCCAGGTTCAGGAGAAGAGCGATTCCGATGACGCCGAAAATATCCATCAGCGGCGAGCTGATCGCAGTTGCCGCAACCGAGCGCAGGTTGGCTCGGAACAGACGGCGCGCCGCTCCGCGGAAGCGCGAGATTTCCCATTTCTCACTGTTGAACGCTTTTACAATGCGATTGCCGGTGATCGTTTCGTGCAGAATATTTTGTATCTCGGCAAGCTTGTCCTGGCCTTGACGCGTAGTGCTGCGCACCCGAGACCCAATTTTTCGTGACGAGTAAACGATGATCGGCACAAACAGTAAAAGCACCCACGCGAGTTTCCCCCCAAGGACAATCACCACGGCGGCTACCGAAATAAAAGTGAACAATTGCTGCAGAAATTCGGCCAGCACCGTTGACATAGCGTACTGAACACGCTCAATGTCATTGATGATGGCGGAAAGCAACGTTCCCGTAGTGTGCTTGGAAAAGAATGCCGCGGAGCGCCGCATGATCGCATTGTAAAGATCATCGCGAAGGTCGGTGATCATACCAAAACCCGCGTGGTTCACCAGGTACGTGCCCGTGTAATCGAAGATTCCTTTGAGCACAGTCGAGCCGACTAAAGCCACTGCAACCATTGTCCAGGCATTCGTAAAACGGGAAGGAACCAACTGCTGCAGAAGAACTGGATGGTGCGTAATTGGTATAACAAATAGTTGTATGTCTTTCGATCCTGTAGAAGGATTCAACACCCTGTCAAATACCGGTCGAATCAGCAAAAACTTGAATGCGTCGAGCGCCCCGACCAACGCCATGAGCACCACGGAGCACAGGATCTGCCACCAATAAGGAAGCGCGTAGCGAACCAGTCGCATCAGTTGCCGCATAGGGCTCCAGAGGGTCCGCGCTGCCGGGTTGCGGATAGCATAAGAATTAATTGCAAGGGCTCATTTTACTGCGCGCGCCGTAAATACCCCAAGTGGTCGAGAAGCGGTTCTCGCCCCGCCCAGTCTATTTCGGCATATCCCGGTGCGCAATCTTCACACGATATCCTGCCTTATGCAGCCGCTTGCCTACTTCTTCAGCGATCATCACCGAACGATGTTGGCCGCCGGTGCAACCGAAGCTGATGGTGAGATAGCTCTTGCCTTCATGAATGTAGTGCGGCAGAAGGTAGATGAGCAGGTCTGAGATGCGCCGGATGAATTCCTTGGTCTGCGGAAACGATTGAATGTATTTGGCCACGCGCGGATCTTTGCCGGTCAAAGCTCGGAATTCAGGCACAAAATGTGGATTTGGCAGAAAGCGCACATCGAAGACCAGATCAGCCTCCTCCGGCACACCATGCCGAAATCCGAAGCTGACACAGGAAACCAGAATACTTTTTTCCGAAGCCTGCTCGCGAAAGCGTTCCGTAATGTGAGCGCGCAATTCGTGGACATTGAACTTCGACGTATCGATGACAATATCGGCCAATGCCCGGATCGCTGCCAGGTGACGCCGCTCGACCTTGATCGAAGTATTGACCGGCGCGTCGACGCCCAAGGGATGCGGCCGGCGCGTCTCGCTGAAGCGCCGTAGGAGCGCAGCGTCGGAAGCTTCGAGAAAGGCAACTTTCGTTGGAATGGTACGGCGTACGGCTTTGAGAATTCCGGGGAGTTGATCAAGTTTCGATCCTTCGCGCACATCGACCACCAACGCCGTGCGGCGGATCTCAGTCGATTGCAGCGCCATTTCCGCAAAACGCGGGATCAGTTCGACAGGAAGATTGTCCACACAGTAATACCCGAGATCTTCAAACGCTTTCAGCACGGACGCTTTGCCCGATCCGCTCATGCCTGTAATGATCACCAGTTCCGGAGCATGCTTGCTCTCCCGCGCAATGGTCTGCGGCTTTTTCGTTTTCTTGAACGGCGCTTTCTTGCGCTTCGCGGGCGATTTTCGAGGCGTCATCAACTGGATAGTAGCATCGAAGGCAGCATTCAGGGGAGGAAGTGATAGCGCTCACTGTTGGGTGTGACATTTTTTAAGTTGTCGTTTCTGGATTTGAATAAGCCATGCTCCCACAGGTAAGCTAAGTCGCCATGAAGAAGTTTCACGAACTTACGGAACGCGAAGTGCTGGCCTTAGCCATTGCTCTGGAAGAAGAAGATGAACGCGTGTACGCGGATTTCGCCGAAGGCTTACGCCAGGACTATCCCGCGTCTGCTGCGATGTTCGAGGGCATGCGCGAGGAAGAATCAGAACACCGCAGAAAATTAATTGAAATGTACCGTAAAAAATTTGGCGAACACATTCCGCTGATTCGCCGCCAGGACGTACGCGGATTTGTGGAGCGTCCCGCACTCTGGCTGATTCGCCCCCTGCGTATCGAGGCGGTGCGCAAAGAAGCCAGCACCATGGAAGTAGAGACGCGGCGTTTTTATGAGAAGGCCGCGGCGCGCACCCAGGATGCCAGTATTCGCCAACTTCTCGACGATCTGATCAATGAAGAACGTGAGCATGAAGAGCGCGCGCAGGAACTCGACAAAGAAAAACTTCCAGCCAATGTGAAGGCCGACGAAGAGCGAGCGCAGCGGCGGTTGTTTGTCTTGCAAATAGTGCAGCCCGGCCTTGCCGGATTAATGGATGGTTCGGTTTCGACGTTGGCGCCAGTGTTCGCTTCAGCGTTCGCTACGCACAGCTCTCGAGATGCATTCCTGGTCGGGCTTGCGGCGTCGGCAGGAGCGGGCATCAGCATGGGATTTGCAGAAGCGTTATCCGACGATGGAAGCCTCACGGGGCGCGGCCATCCCTGGGTGCGGGGCTTGATTTGCGGAGCCATGACAGCTCTCGGCGGTATCGGGCATACGTTGCCGTTTCTGCTGAAGGATTTTCGCGTGGCCCTCTGGGCCGCGGGCGCGGTGGTGGTCGTCGAACTGGGAGTGATTACATGGATCCGGCGGCGTTATATGGATAGTCCGTGGGTTTCGGCGGCGCTTCAAGTCGGGTTGGGAGGAGTGCTGGTGTTCATTACCGGAGTACTGATCGGGAATTCATAGTCTGATGTTACGGTTGCGTATCCAGCGGGTGTTTGCTCTTTTCATAGAACTCGTTCTGCAGCTTCAGGCTCTCGTCATCGGCTTTCACGGCGCGGATGGTTTTGACGATGGCATCGATCCACCAACCCATTTGAAATTTTCCCAGCTCCACGGTTGCGGCGGAGCCATCGCCGGAATAGTGATTGGGAAAGCGCGCATACCACCAGATGCCCGTGTAGACATCCTCGGGAAGATTCTGGCGATGCTGGTCGGCACCGGATTCGCTGGTGGCACGGTCGATGTGCGCCGTATCGGGTCGGGCAATCATCATCTTCGAGGTTTCACTTTCGCCGGCGTGCATATCGATGGAAGTTTTTTTCTGCGGGCCGCCTGTGTCTGGAGTGCGCTTATCGAACACATACACAATGTAGTCGTGTGGCTTATCCAACTGGGTTTGGGCGAAGTACGGGAGCAGGTGCTCATTGCCGCCGTGGCCGTTGACGATGATTACTTTCCTGCAGCCGTTACGCGCCATTTCGTCCGTGGTCTCCTGCAACAGCGCCAGTTGCATCTCGCGGCTGTAAGCGACGGTTCCGGGCTCGTGGCGAGCCTCAGCGATTTGTCCGAAATAATACTCGGGAAATACCACCGCGTATTCCTTCTCCGCTGCGTGCAGCGCGGCGTAACGGACATCGAGCAGATCAGTACCGAGGGGAAGATGCGGTCCGTGCTTCTCCAGAATGCCGAAGGGAAGCAGGCACGTTCCCTGAGAGCGATGAATGCCTTCGCGGAAATCGGCCGCGGTGAGTTCCTCCCAATGGACGGAGAGCTTCGATTGCGGCGCGGCCTGCGCCCGCGCGAGATACGAAACGGACAGCATCGTCAGCAGGACTGGAAGGAGCTTGAGTCGGGCGCGAGTCGTCATCGGCAAATTTCCTTAGCGGCGAATTCTAGCACGCGTTAAGGCTCTGCAAAGGCTTATCAATAGGGCCACAAACGAATGGGCCAGGCGGAGGGCCCAGCCCAGACGATCGTAGCTCCTTCGCTCTTATTTCAGGAAAATTTCCTGCAACAATTCCGAGCTGATGACTTCCCGGATTTCCGCTCGCTGCTCATTCAACTTCTGCGCCGGAGCCTTGCCTCCCAGGATCTTGTCGCGCATAGCCTCCCCCTTTGCAGCCAGGCCGTCCAGGGCAGCGTGATTTTTGTACTCGACCGCAATGCAGATGTCCCAATCCTCCGGCCCGCTCTTTGTTTCTTTAAGGAAGACCTTGTAGTCGACGATGGAGCCCTGCCGCTTGCTTTCCTCGTACATGGATTTGGTCGATTGCTGCAGCATGGTGAGGTAGTCGTCCATGTGCGTCGGTTTTACCCGGATCAACGTTACGCGCCAGAGGGGACCTTCAGTGTAGTGCTCCTGAGCAAACAATGCGGGGGTAAGCAACAACACGAAGACAACAAGCCCGTAGACCTTCTTCATATCGATCTCCTGTCTTGGATGAGTTAGCAGCTGCTGCATCATACGCTCAATCCCTTCCCATCCGAATCTGGCGGTGAGCTTGAGAAGAATAACAGTGATTGCTTTTTTCAAAAATAAGAAGCAAACAAGGGTCGCCTTAATCAGAGTACGGGTAATATTCCAAGATGTCCGAAACCGCCACAGCCCCGAACGCTCAGAGCATCCCGGCCGCGCTTTGGCAGCCAGGTGCTGCGCGCTTTTGGCTGGCGGTTTTGCTTACCGGCGTAGGCACAGGTTTAGGAGCCGCGGGACTGACGCGGCTTTTGGAAGTGATTCAGCACGTAGCCTGGAACGGTTCACCGACCAACATACTGGAGGCGGCCGAGCACGCCAGCGTTGCGCGTCACTTGTTGGTGCTTCTTGGTGGCGGACTTCTCACCGGCGCCGGACAACTCTTGTTAAAAGAACTGACCAGCGGAAACGGCATCGATACCACGGCTGCCATTTGGCTCTATGCCGGGCGAATGCCGGGCTTGCGCACCTTGGGCAGCGCCGTGCTTTCCATATTCGCGGTGGGCATGGGCGCGTCGCTGGGGCGCGAAGGCGCACCGAAGCAAGCGGGGGCAGTGTTTGCGAATTTCTTTGCTGACAAGGGATCTCTCTCCGACGAGCAGCGCCGGTTACTGGTTTCCTGTGGCGCGGGTGCGGGAATGGGCGCGGCTTACGGCGTTCCGTTAGGAGGCGCGTTATTTGCGCTGGAGGTGATGCGCGGAAAGCTGGCGCTGCGCTATGTACTGCCAGCGCTTCTTGCATCGATGCTCGCTACCGGCGTCTCGTGGCTCGCTCTGCCCAACGCACCGACTTACATTATTCCCGCATATTCCTACTCCGCCTCAGTGTTGGTTTGGGCGCTGCTCGTAGGGCCTGTCGCAGGCGTCGCGTCCGTGGGCTATGTACGGCTCATACGATGGGCCGATCAGCATAAGCCCAAGGGCTGGCAAAGACTGATTACGCCCGTGATCGCGCTCGGCCTGGTCGGAGTGGTCTCGATTTGGTTTCCACAAATACTTGGCAACGGCAAGGACATCTCTCAGTTGCTATTTACAAATCAAGTAGCACCCCTGTTGCTCGTAGCGCTGCTGGTGCTGAAGCCGGCTGCCACCGCAATTTGCATCCGTGGCGGCACGCCTGGCGGTCTGTTTACACCCTCGCTCACGGCCGGAGCGCTGCTCGGCGCACTGTTAGGTCACGCATGGTGCTGGATCTGGCCCGCCGCTTCTCCCGGACTCTTTGCTCTGCTTGGCGCGGGGGCAGTGTTAGCAGCGACCACCCAAGGTCCAGTCTCTGCTGTGGTTCTAATGATGGAGTTGACGGGGCGAGACCGGTCTTTCATTCTGCCGCTGTTAATTATCGTGGGCGTGGCCACACTAATCGCTCGCTCGATTGACTCGCGTTCCATCTACGATGCGCGTCTGACCGATGAGCAAATCGAAAAGCGGCAGAAACTTCGCGAAGAGGCGGCGCGGTAAATTTATCTTTGTATAAAAATAATTCTCAGCCGCCGCTCACTGCGGGAACAATAGAAATCTCGGATCCGGCAGAGACGGGACTCGCAAGTCCACCGGTATACCGGACATTTTCAACCCCGATAAAAATGTTAATGTGCTCTCGCACTTGTCCCTGCTCTGTCGCGATGCGATCTCGAACCCCCGGATATAGCATCCAGAGCGCCGCTAACGCATCTGCCAAAGTTGGGGGCGAGTCTTCGATCTGGACTCGGCTGTTCCCGGCAGTAAACTCTCGCAGCGCTCCCGGAATGTGAAAAGTGACCGGCATTGTGTTAACTCTTCGATCCTCGCCTCTTGCGTCTCGATTGGGATTTCGACTGATGGGAACGCACAGCCTTAGGCAGAGATGGCTTTGAGCTGGCGGAGGCATCCTCGACCACTGCGGTCCGCAGGCAAACTACTGAGGGCAATCCTTCGAGTATCTTGTGCCAGTTTCTTCCTTCATCGCGCGAGCCAAAGAGTTGCCCGCTCCGTGTGCCCAGGTAAAGTCCGACCGGATCCAGCGAATCCGCTGTCATGGCGTCGCGCAGCACAGTTTCATATGCGCCCTTTTGTGGCAAGCCCCGCATCAGAGGCTCCCATGAAGCACCGGCGTTACGGCTCCGATAAACTCGCAGCCGGCCTTCACATGCGCAGCGAAACTCATCGGACTCCACTGGCACGACATACACGCAGTCAGGGTTTCTCGGGTGCATGACGACGGCAAAACCAAAATCCGACGGTACTCCGTTAGCAATGTCAGTCCAGTTTTCTGCGCAATTGTCAGAGCGGTACAACCCCCAGTGATTTTGCAGGAACAGGCGCTCGGGACGAGCCGGATGCATCGCGATCTTGTGTACGCACTGCCCGAACTCAGGATACTTGTCGGGCGCGAACACAACGCGCACGCCTCGGTTTTGTGCGGTCCAGCTACCTCCGCCATCGTCAGTTCTGTAGACGCCCCCGGCGGAGATTGCCACATACATGCGCTGCTTATCAGATGGATCGAGCACAATTGTGTGCAGAGCTAACCCGCCGTTGCCGGGCACCCAGCGGGGACGATGTGGATGGTCGAACAACCCCCGCACCAGCGACCAGGTTTCGCCCGCATCCCGGCTTTCAAAGAGCGCGGCCGGCTCAACGCCGCAATAAAGCACGTTAGGTTCATCGGCTCGTCCGAGCGCGATCTGCCAGATATTCTTCAGGGAAAGGCCGGTGTCCGATGGGAAGCGAACCGGAGCCTGCTGTGGATTGGTCCAGCTCTTTCCGAAATCGTCGCTCGACCGCAACATGGTGCCCCAGTAACTCGAGGGCGCAGCCCATATGCGGTGTTGGCCGCCGCGGGTGTCGTAGGCCAAGGCGTAAACATTGTGCCCGTGGAAATACGGGCCACCCACCTCCCAACGGCTGCGCTGCGCATTCGAGCGCAGGATGAACGCTCCTTTCGTGGTTCCAACCAGCAAAAGCAGGTCTCCTTTCTTCACATGGGCATGTTGCACGCCGTGCAGGATCGTACTTCTGGGTGCATTCGGATCAGGGCCGGGGCTTGGAGAAACTATGCCGGCAGACTGAACGGCTTCCAGCGCCGCCTGAACTTCTCCCGCGCGTTGATAACGTTGTGCGGGTTCCTTGGCGAGGCAGCGTTGAATAATGGACCAAAGGCCGGGAGGCAGGGGCGGACCAAGAGGGTTCGGAATTTCGCGCATGATGGCTGAGCTGATCTCGAAGCCGGTGCGTCCTTCAAACGGCAGGCGTCCGGAAGCGGATTCATAGAGGACAATTCCGAGCGCCCATAGGTCAGAGCGATGGTCGGCTGCTTCGCCGCACAAAATTTCGGGCGCCATGTACGGCAGAGTGCCGCTTACGCTCGACGCGTTTTCCACGCTGGCAAGCGATCGTGTGGGTCCCTCGAAGATGCCGCTACCCACCTGTTTTGCTAAACCGAAATCGAGGACTTTGACCAGGCCATCAGAAGTGATAACGATATTCGCCGTCTTCAGATCTCGATGAACGATGCCGCGGTCATGAGCACGGGCGAGTGCGCTCGCGATTTGAATGCCATATCGCAGAACCGATTCCGGCGCCAGCCCTCCGCCTATACTCATGTCGGCGAGAGACCTACCCTCGACCAGTTCCATCACGATGTAGAGTTCGCCCTCATTCTCACCCACCTCGTGAATCGTGCAGATGTTGGGATGAGCAAGGGCGGAAGAAGCACGCGCCTCGTGGAGTAGACGCTGGCCCGACGACGCGTCTAGTCGAGCATCCTTCTTAACGACTTTCAGGGCCACATCGCGATGTAGCACCTCGTCGTAAGCGCGATAGACAACCCCCATTCCTCCTTCCCCAATCTTCGCCACAACGCGGCAATGACCGAGAACCTGACCGATCACAAGGCACTCCTTTTCAGCGCCAATGTTAGGCTGCGGTTTGGAATCCCGTCAATGAAGGGGACCGGGGCGAAGTATTGCTGCCAAATGTCGATGTGCGGCGGAATATCAGCGAGCACCTACGGAGCTTCGATCAGCTCCATCTTGCCGTCGCGAGTGCGGTGCAGAATCATCACTTTGCCTTTGGGGTCGCGGAAGACGAAGACATCGCGGTCGCGGAAGTGGGCTTCCTTGATGGCTTCTTCGAGAGTCATGGGGCGCATGGCGACCGCTTCATCGGAGCGGACCAGGTGAACTTCGGTGGTTCTGGCTACTGGAGGATAGCGATGGACGGCAACCGGGACCGCGGTCTTCTCGGTTAGGCCGACTTTCGTGTGAGCTTCGGGCTCCGGAGAGTGGCCGTTCCACTTGTTCACTTCTTCGCTTTTGCGAGCAGAGCGCTTTTTCGATTCCCATTTCGTTTTATACTTCACCGCCTGTTTTTCGAGATGGTCGAGGGCTCCACTGACCGCAATCATCATGTCTTTAGCCTGAGCCAGTCCGACCAGCGGGCCATTGCGGGGGTTGATCGTGATTTCGGCTTTGTGACGGTGTTTTTCGACGCACAGGATAGCTTTGGCTTCGAAGCGATCACCAAGAATCTTGCGGATTTTTGCGAGGCCGGTTTCTACTTCTTTACGGATGGCGGAAGTTATTTCGTAATGTCTGCCGGTGTATTCCACGTTCATGAGCGCCCCTCCTTGGATTCTTGCGTGAGATAAATTGGGCACTGCGATACGAGTTCGATTTAAAAATCGGAGTGCTCTCATCCTGAAGTCTTTCAACACAGAGGGCACTGAGGGACAAAGGGTAGTTCGGACTTGAAAGGATGGCGACTCTGGGGGTGGCTATCTTCATCTACTCTTGAATTCTGATTTCTGAATTCTTAGTTTCTAACTTTCGATCTTATTCCCTCACCCTGCGCTGGTGCGTGCTGGGAATGCGCATGTCTTCGCGGTACTTGGCAACGGTGCGGCGAGTGACCTGAATGCCTTGCGATTGCAGAATGCGAGTGAGCTGTTCGTCGGTTAGTGGACGGCTGGGATCTTCTTCGTCAATTAATTTCTTGACGCGGCGTTTGAGGATCAACAACGAAGTGTTGCCGCCCTCGGGGCCCTGCACGCTCTCGCTGAAGAAGTAGCGCAACTCAAATACACCCTGCGGCGTGTGCGCGTATTTGCTGGCCACGGCGCGGCTGACGGTGGAAGGGTGCACGCCGATTTCTTCGGCCACTTCTTTAATCATCATGGGCTTGAGCTGGTCGATGCCTTTTTCCAGAAAATCCTGCTGGCGGGCCACGATGCAATAACAGACCTTGGTGATGGTCTGCTTGCGCTGCTCGATATTCTTGATGAGCTGGATAGCGCTCTTGTAGCGCTCTTTAACGTAGTCGCGGGTATTCTTGTCGTTGGTATCGCGCGTGATCAGTTTCTTGTAAGCAGGATTGAGGCGAAGCTGAGGCAGATCATCGTCGTTCATCAGCACCAGCCACTCGTCACCGTGTTTGATGAAAGCAACATCGGGCTCAATCAGACGCGCCTGCACTTTGTTGTATTGCAGGCCGGGACGCGGATCAAGGGTCCGAATGTAGTCAAGGGCTTGCTGTACGGCTTCCGCCGGGCGGCCGATGGCCTTAGCAATTTCTTTATGCGCCTTGTTTTGCACCGCGCGCAGATGCTGGTCAACGATGGCAACAGCGTCTTGTAGAACTTGCGCGGTACCATTGATCGGCTTATCTCCATTCTTATGGAGCGCGAGTTGTTGCTGGTGATAGCGCAACTGGCGGATAAGACATTCGCGGAGATCGCGGCAACCCACGCCAGGAGGATCGAGCTGGCGAATCACTTCGAGGGCTTCCGCCAAATCCGTCGCTGTAAATTTCGCGG
>JBAVGI010000109.1:0-1517 GCA_049684755.1 Candidatus Sulfotelmatobacter sp. | reverse complement strand
CAAGTATCGCTGCCATTGGACGCCGCCCATGGCCGTAGACCCCTTCGATCACAACACCGTTTATTACGGCTGCCAGGTGATCTTCAAGACGAGCAATGGCGGACAAAGCTGGTCAGTGATCAGTCCCGATCTCTCGACACAGGATCCGAAATATATCGTCAGTTCCGGCGGAATCGTTGGCGATAACCTGGGTCAGTTTTATGGCGAGGTGGTTTTTGCCATCGCCCCGTCGCAGATCCAGAAAGGCCTCATCTGGGCGGGAACGAACGACGGCAAGGTCTGGTACACAAAAGATGGGGGAGGGCATTGGAACGACGTTACGAAGAATATTGGCAACATGCCGCCGCTCGGCGTGGTCACCAGTATCCAGCCTTCTTTCTTTGACCCGGGAACCGCTTACGTTTCCGTGGATTATCACCTGATGGACAATCGCGATCCCTTTATCTATAGGACCACCGACTTTGGCGCTACTTGGACTCAAATCGGCACGGGCATTCCGAAAGGCCCCCTTTCCTACATTCGTTGCGTCGCCGAGGATCCGAACAAGAAGGGTTTGCTATTCGCAGGAACCGGCAACGGCCTTTTTACATCACCGGATGATGGTGCGCATTGGAACCCGCTGCAGCTTGGATTGCCACATGCGCAAACGACCTGGGTCGTGGTGCAGAAGCAATTCCACGATCTTGTCGTCGCCACCTATGGACGCGGCTTCTACATCCTGGACGACATCACGCCACTCGAACAGGTGGCTGGCCAGCCCACGTCGCCGGCCGACACACAGCTTTTTGCTTCACGCGGGGCCTACCGCTTCATTCACAATGGCCGTGCCTTTGTGGACTACTCGTTGAAAGCGGCCACCAAGGGTCCGGTGCAAATCCAGATCGCGGACTCGACCGGCGCCGTCGTGCGTGAGCTGCAAGGACCGGGACGTCCCGGATTGAATCGCGTGGCATGGGATTTAAAGTATTCCGGGCCGCGCACGATCCTGCTGAGGACCATCCCTCCGGAAAATCCTCATATTCTGGAGGAGCCGCGATTCCACGGCACGGATGCCCGGCCAATTACGCACTGGGGAATGTCACCCAACCAGGAAGGCCCAATCGTCGCGCCGGGGAAGTACACCGTCAAGTTGATCGCCGACGGGCAGACCTATACGCAGGCCCTCGAGATCTTAAAGGACCCGAAACAGGGTGGCACGGATGCGGAAATCGAAGCGTCCGTGAAAATGCAACTTCGCATCCGAGACGACGTCAACAAAACCTCCGACATGGTCAATCAGATCGAATGGATGCGAAAACAGCTTGCGGACATAGAAGGAATGCTGCGAAGTGAGAAGGGGAAGGACGAGCTTTTGAAATCGGTGCAGGACGAGGATCAGAAGATGCAGGACGTCGAATACAAGCTCCTCTCGAAAGCGCTTACCACCAGCGACGATAAATATTATATCGCCGCGTACAAAGTCTATTTCAACCTGCTGTGGCTGAATGGCGAGGTGGGTCCGGGCGCAGGTGACGTGG
>JBAVGI010000108.1:0-11953 GCA_049684755.1 Candidatus Sulfotelmatobacter sp. | reverse complement strand
TATTCGGGTCGACTGGGTGCGAGTGCCATGCCACGTTGGAAGGGTCTTTGCGGCGGATTGCTCAGGAGGGACGCGGAGCTTTGATTTATCTGCATCAGACTTCGCAGGGATTTTCGAAAGAAAAAGTTGGCGAGCGCACGGCGCTGACTTTTCATAAGGGACGGAAATTACCCGCGCTGCTGGATAACGAGCGGCAAACACAGCGCGAGATCGGGATCGGAGCGCAGATTCTTTCGGATTTGAAGCTGAGCAGGATCCGGTTGCTGACAAATCGTCCGAAGAAAGTGGCGGCGCTGGAGGGGTTTGGGATTGAGATTGTGGATCAGGTTCCGGTGGCGTTAGAGACGAACTTGAGATCCTAGTAGTTGTTTCTGCAGGACGGATTTGGGAGTCGCATAATTCGACGACAGGGGCTGAAGCCCATTTTATTCTTGAGGCTTTACGCGGCCCATTCGGCTGCGCTCAGGGCAGGCCGCTGAAGCGCCGCTCTTCCACGGTGCCGCAGACAGCGAATTTTCCATTAGATACTAAAACGGTTTCCGGACGATGACTTCGCTGTCACGGATGAAAAACTGGGCGGAACATTTTTCTGAGCCGCAGATCACAGGGACGAGGCCGCTGATCTGGCGGCGGGTAATTAATCCGAGCATGCCGCAGGACGGACAGGCCAGCACGGCCCAGTAGGGATCTTCCTTTTCGCCGACTTCGCCGGCGTTTTCCAGCACAAAGACGGTTCCGGGCTGCATGTGTTCCGGGATCCATTCATTGATCATGTCCAGTTCGCCGACCATGTTTCCCCCTTGTGAACCCAGACTTTCTTAGCCACCAAACCCTTTGTCTAAGAGACCTTTCTAGCACGCCGACGCTCGGGCGGCGCTATTACGGAAGTACTCGCTTTTCTGGCGATCACGTCGGCGCGTACCTGACGGACGGCGTCGCTGAGGCAAACGCCGAGAATTGGCTGATTGGAATTTTTCAGGATATCGACGATCTGCCGCGCCGATGTTTCGAGATAGAGGTGAGTGCCATCGGTGAGCAGGTGAACGTCGGAGGTGCGGCTGACGATTTCAGCGAGGGGCTTGCCGACCTCGCGGTCCAGGAAGAGCATGACCTTTCGTACTCCCTGCAGGGAGAAGCCTTTGCGGCGAAGCTCGCAGATGACGGCCACTTCCGTGAGATTTTGCATGGAATACAGGCGGCGATGGCCTTCTCGTTCGGGCTTGACGACGCCGCGTTCGTCCCAGTACTGGAGCTGGCGAGCAGTGATGCCGGTAAGGGCAATCACGTCATGAGATGGAAAGCGGTGATGCATTGGTCCCCTATTATGTTTGAAACAATTTGCCAGCTAAATGTTTCAAACATTCTAGAGAGAAGCCGGGGGGAGTCAATGGAGAATCGGCGGAAGGGGTTAACTACAAGAGTGCGGGGATTCGCGGCTAGAGCAGCGGTTCTTTCTTCGCGGCCCGATGGCGCGGCTGAAGCCGCGCCCTTTCAAAGCGGCCTTTAGGACCAACTCGTTATCTCTAAACTTTGCAGGAAGGGATACGGCCACCGCCGACGAAGTGGACGATTTCGAGGCGATCGCCGTCTTTGAGGATGGTTTGAGGCCAGACACGACGGGGGGCGATCTCGCGGTTGAGTTCGACGGCGACGCGATCGGCCTTCATGTTGAGCGATTCAATTAGAGACGACATCGTGAATTCGGCTGGCGGCGCGGGATCGGGGAAGATGCGCTCTGCTCCGTTGATATGCAATTTCATCGTGATAGATTTTCTCACGCCGGACTTCAGTTCCCTACTCAGATTTGCGCAGAGCGAATTTGCGGGTCACGGTGCGGCCTTCGTGGTTGGCCTGGACCATGACGGAGGAATCGGGCAGGGAGGATTCGTCGACCTCAATGGAGATCGCGGCATTGCCGGCGGAATCGGTAACCGCCTGGGTATAGAAAGGCGCGGCGTCAGGACGGGCGAAGCGGAAGATCAGGCGAGCGGCAGGGACGGCGGATCCACTTTCGGTGACGTGTAACTGCATGGTCAGTTTGCGATCGACATGGACCGAGGCGGCATTCTCCCATTGCACGTCGAGTTGTTTGATACCAGCTAAAGATTCGGTTTCGGCATGATCGAGGACGTCGTCCAACTTTCCTTCGCGAATGGCTTCGAGGACAAGGCGATGCTGGTCGCGCAGCAGTTGCTCTTTTTGAGTGTCGCCAAAATCGGGTTGCTGGGCTGAAGCCGCATACGAGATGGCCTTTTTGCCGATACACCGTCCGCGCATGAAGACTTGCGTCTGCAGCAATTTCTCGCTCTCGCGGGCTTCGCTTTGCACGTGGTAGATGGTATCGCCGTGTTTGACGTCGGTATTGAAGCCGAAAATCATAAGAGATTTGTAATCGGACAGTCTGGTAATTGGCGTAATCGAAAAACCTAATGCACCCCTGAGCTTACAACGTTCGCAGCATTATCAGGATTTGAATTTCAATTTCCTAATTACACGACTGCAAAATTTCCAAATTCTTCCCGGTTCCCTTGACACTCGCGCGCACCAGCACCTAATCTAGAATGTTTAGTTAACGCTTGGCGCGAATTATATATACGCTCTCCTATGCCAGACAATTACTTCGCGAGCTACCTGCCTTTTCTGATCCATATTCTGCTGGCTGGGGCGATTGCGACTGCCATTATTACGCTTTCCTGGCTCATTGGGCAGCGTAAGCCGACCCGGGCGAAGATGGAAGCCTATGAATGCGGCATGCATCCGGTGGGCGACTCGCGCGGGCGATTTTCCGTGCAGTTTTATCTGGTAGCGATGCTGTTTATTTTGTTCGATGTGGAAGCGGTGTTCCTTTATCCCTGGGCTATCATTCTGCACGATCTCAAACATTTCGGCTTGTGGGAAATGTTCGTCTACATCGGCATTGTTCTGGTGGGGTTTTTCTATGTGTGGAAGAAAGGCGTACTGGATTGGGGTCCAGAGGCCATGCGGCGAGGGACACGGTAATGGCATTGGCGCCTGCGATCACCGATCTTGAACAACTGAAGAGCCATCCTGCCGTGGCGCGGCTGCTGGCGTGGAATCCGGCGGCAGTTACGGGGGGAAAGTTCGACCGCGACGAGATGACGATCACGGTTGATCGATCGTGCATTCGGGAAGCTTGCGCGCTGCTGCGGGACGATGCTGATTGCGCTTTCAACTTTCTTTCCGATGTGACTTGCGTGGATTGGTATCCGGCGGAGCCACGCTTTGAAGTGATCTACCATCTGCTGTCGATTCCGAAGAAAGAACGCGTGCGGTTGAAAGTGCCGCTGGACAGCGCGAGTCCGGCGGTGGAATCGCTGTGCTCGGTTTGGCCGGGCGCGAATTATTTTGAGCGCGAGGTTTTTGATTTGTTTGGGATTCGTTTTACGGGACATCCTTATTTAAGGCGGCTTTTGATGCCGGAAGATTGGGAAGGCTATCCGTTGCGAAAGGATTATCCGGTGGAGGGTTACCGCTGATGGCGCACCTGACAGCGACGCCGGTTCTCGAGCCGGGGCAGGATCGGACGATGATCCTGAACATGGGGCCGCAGCATCCGTCGACGCACGGCGTGTTGCGGGTACTGCTGGAGATCGATGGCGAGACCGTGGTGCGGATCATGCCTGACATTGGGTTTCTCCACACGGGAATCGAGAAGACCTGCGAGGCGAAGTTTTACCAGCAAGTGGTGCCGCTCACAGACCGCATCGATTATTTGTGCCCCATGACCAACAATCTTTGTTATGTGCTGGCCGTGGAGAAATTGCTGGGCTTGGAAATCCCCCCAAAGGCGCAGTGGATGCGGGTTTTGATGAACGAGTTGACGCGCATCAATTCGCATCTGGTGTGGCTGGGGACGCATGCGCTTGATATTGGCGCGATGACGGTATTTCTTTATTGCTTTCGCGAACGGGAAGAAGTTTTAAAGCTGTTCGAGGCGATCAGCGGACAGCGCATGATGACTTCTTACTTTCGCATTGGCGGGCTGGCGCTGGAGCCGCCGCTGGGATTTTTTGATCGGGTGCGCACGTTCGCCGGATATTTTCCAGAGAAAGTGGATGAGTACGAAAATCTGCTGACGGGAAATCCGATTTGGGGAATGCGCACCAAGGGTGTGGCGCGGATGACCGCGGATGATGCTATTGCGCTGGGAGCAAGTGGGCCTACGCTGCGCGGAAGCGGTGTGGATTTCGATTTGCGGCGCGATATGCCCTACTCCGGGTATGAGAACTTTAAGTTTAAGGTTCCAGTGGCACAGCAAGGCGATGTTTTTGCGCGGTACATGTGCCGCGTGCGGGAGCTGCGCGAGTCGAATGCGATTGTGAAACAGGCGCTGGAAGGAATGCCGGAAGGTCCGATCAAGGCGAATGCGCCGGGGGTGGTATTGCCGGATCGGGAGAAGATGAAGACGCAGATGGAAGCACTCATCTATCACTTCAAGATCATTACGGAAGGCTTTGCGGTGCCGACGGGCGAAGTGTATCAGGCGGTGGAATCGCCGCGCGGTGAGATGGGCTACTACATCGTGAG
Source organism: Candidatus Sulfotelmatobacter sp. (assembly GCA_049684755.1). Taxonomy (GTDB): domain Bacteria; phylum Acidobacteriota; class Terriglobia; order Terriglobales; family Acidobacteriaceae; genus Sulfotelmatobacter. Next base: position 7,405 of record JBAVGI010000108.1, on the reverse strand, counting down.
TGACGGGACGGCGAAGCCTTATCGGGTGCACATGCGAGCGGCCTGCTTGGCCAATCTGCAGACTTTGCCGAAGATGTGCGAGGGCGGTCTGATTGCGGATGTAGTCGCAGCGATTGGCAGTATCGATATTGTCTTAGGAGAGATCGACCGGTGAGATTTTCTGACGAATTCGAGGCACGGTTTGCCGAGATGGTGCCGCATTATCCGACGAAGAGATCGGCACTGGTGCCTACTCTGCTTTATGCGCAGGATGAGGTTGGATTTCTTTCGGATGAAGTGATTTCGGAGTTGGCGGGGCGGCTGGATTTGACGGAGCTCGAGGTACGAAATGTGATCAGCTATTACTCGATGCTGACGACCAAACCGCGCGGCAAGTTTAACGTGCAGGTTTGTACGAACATCAGTTGCCTAGTTCGGGGCGGAGAAGAGATATTGCGGCACTGCGCGAAAAAGTTGGGCGTGGGGAACCGCGGGACGACAGCCGACGGATTGTTTACGCTGGAAGAAGTGGAATGCATTGGCGCGTGCAGCTGGGCTCCGGCGGCGCAGGTGAATTACGACTTTCATGAGAACCTGACGGCAGAGAAGATTGATAAGGTGCTGGACGAGTACAAGATGAAAGCGTAACAATTTCTGATTTTTGATTGCTGATTGTTGATTGAAAAGCACCCGGGGTTGAGCGGTTCAATCGACAATCAGAAATCAACAATCAACAGTCAATAATGGCTTCTTTAGTTTCACATCCCGACGAAGTAAAGGTCGTCTCCCGGCGATTTGGCCAGGGGGCGACTGATATTGACCGGTATCTCGCTCTTGATGGCTACAAGGCGGTGCAGAAGGCGCTCGCAATGGAGCCGGACGCCATTATTAATGAGGTGAAGAATTCCGGCCTGCGGGGACGTGGAGGCGCGGGATTTTCGACTGGGATGAAGTGGTCGTTCGTGCCTAAGCAATCGGCCAAGCCGAAGTACGTATTGTGCAATGGCGATGAAAGTGAACCCGGAACTTGTAAAGACCGGCTGATTTTTGAGCATGATCCGCACGCGGTGATCGAAGGAGTGATGATCGGCGGCCTCGCTGTGGGCGCCAAAAGCGGGTACATCTACATTCGGGGAGAATATCGATATCTGTCGATCATCATGCAGAAGGCGATTCGCGACGCTTACGCCAAGGGATTTCTGGGCAAGAACATTTTTGGCAGTGGGCGCGATTTCGATATTTTCTGGCATGGGGGCGCGGGCGCGTATGAAGTGGGTGAAGAATCGGCGCTGATGGAATCGCTCGAAGGCAAGCGCGGCATTCCGCGTATTCGGCCTCCCTTCCCTGCTGTCGTCGGACTTTGGGGCGGTCCTACGGTCATTAATAATGCGGAGACTTTGGCCAGCGTGCCGCACATCATGCTGGGCGGGGCGCAGTGGTATGCGGGGATTGGCACGCCGAAGAATGGCGGGACGCGGCTGTTTTGCTTGAGTGGGAATATTGCGAAGCCCGGCGTCTACGAGCTGCCGATGGGCTACAACTTGAAGAAGATGATTTATGAAGTCGGCGGCGGCATTCCGAATGGTCGTAAGTTGAAGGCAGTGGTGCCGGGCGGATCGTCGACTCCTTGCCTGACGGTTGATGAGATCGATGTTGCGATGGATTTTGATTCAGTGGCCAAGGCCGGGTCGATGCTCGGTTCCGGCGGTGTGGTCGTGATCGACGATGCGCAGTGTATTGTGAAGTTCGCGCTGCGGACGATGAAGTTTTACAAGCACGAAAGCTGCGGATGGTGCATTCCTTGCCGCGAGGGAACGGACTGGCTGGAGAAGACTCTGACTCGCTTCCATCGCGGCGGCGGAGTGAAAAAAGATATCGACAATATGCAGTACTTGTCGGAGAACATGCTGGGGCGGACGTTTTGTCCGCTGGGCGATGCGGCGGCGATGCCTACGATCGCGTTCGTGAAAAAGTTCCGCAAAGAGTTTGAAGATCATTTGGAAGGCAGGCCGTGTCCGTTTGAAAAAGAGGGCGCGGTAGAAGAACTGCCGGTGATGGCACACTAAGAAGCATTGAGTGATTGGGTGATCTTGCGATTGAAAGTCAAAACCGCGCGGCGGTTTTTCAATCGCGAAATGGCTCCATCGCAAACTCACTAAATTTTTATGGCTGATGTAACACTTACAGTTGACGGCAAGAAAGTCACGGCTCCGGCGGGGACGCTCCTGATCGAGGCTTGCAAACGCGTGGGGATTGAGGTGCCTTCGTTTTGCTATTACCCGAATCTGTCTCTCCAGGGCGCGTGCCGTATGTGCCTGGTGAAGATTGAGAAGATGCCTAAGCTGCAAACCGCGTGTACCACGGTGATCAGCGAAGGCATGATCGTTACTTCCGATAGCGAAGAGATCAAGCAGGCGCGGAAATCGATGGTGGAGTTGCTGCTGGGAAATCACCCGCTGGATTGTCCCGTGTGCGATGCGGGCGGCGAGTGCGAACTGCAGGACATGACATTTTCTTACGGCGCAGCCGAGTCGAAGTTCATGGAGGCCAAGAATCATAAGGATGAGCAGCAGTGGTCGCCGGTAGTATTTTTTGATCGTCCGCGCTGCATTCTTTGTTATCGCTGCGTGCGGGTATGCGGCGAGGGGATGGACGTTTGGGCGCTGGGAGTGCAGAACCGGGGCGTGAGTTCGATTATCGCACCCAATAAAGAAGATCATTTGGACTGCGAAGAGTGCGGGATGTGCATCGATATTTGCCCGGTAGGGGCGCTGACTTCGGGCGCGTACCGCTACAAGACGCGGCCCTGGGAAATGAAGCATGTGGGCACGATCTGCACGCATTGCGGAGATGGCTGCAAGACGACTTTGGGTGTGAGACGCGCCGACAAGGGAATGGAAGTTGTGCGCGGGGATAACCGCGACAAGAGCGGAGCGAATGGAGACTTCCTGTGCATCAAGGGACGGTACGCGTTTGACTTTGCGAATCACGAGGAGCGGTTGACGCGTCCGCTGATTCGGAAGGATGGAAAGTTAACGCCTGCGACGTGGGAAGAGGCGTTTGAATTGATTGGGAAGAGATTTGCGTCGATTCGTGACGCCGAGGGCGGCCAGGCGATTGGCGTGATCGGTTCGACGCGGACATCGAACGAGGAAGATTATCTGCTCTCGAAGTTTGCGCGGGTGGTGCTGAAGACAAATAATGTCGATCATCATCGCACTGCGGACTTCCCTGCCCTGGCTGCGGCTCTGCGCGGGAAAGCCAATTCGACGGCCAGTATGACCGATGTTTTTACTGCGCCGGCTACGCTGTTGATTGGGAACGATCCCACGGAGCAGCATCCGCTGCTGGCGTGGCAGATTCGCAACAATGTGCGGCTGCATCGGTCACGGTTGTACGTGATCAATTCGCGGCTGATCAAGCTGCGCAGGCAGGCGGCCAATTTCACGCAAATTCCGGAGGGAGCGGAGAATAAGGTTGCAGCTTTTCTGGCAGGCGACGATTCGGCGTTGGAGGCGATTGCCGGGCATTCGTCGCGCGAGCAGTGGACTGGGCTGCGCGATCAACTGCGCGGCGAACAGAATCTGGTGATCGTGTTCGGGTCGGAGGTCCGCGGCGCTGACCTGGCCAATCTGGTGAAATTTGGAGCAGGGGTTCCGGGAACGAAGTTTGTCTGTCTGGCGGACTATGCTAATTCGCGCGGTGCGGCCGATATGGGGCTGTATCCGGATTTGCTGCCGGGATATCACCCGATCGCGGGCAACAGCGAGTTTCATCGCGAGTGGGGCGGGATTCCGCACGCTGTCGGACTTGATTTAACGGGCATGGTGGAGGCGGCGAAGGCCGGGACATTGAAAGCGCTTTATGTCGTGGGATCGAACCCGGTAGGACGGCTGAAGATTGATCCGTTCGCGTTTTCGAAGAGTTTCGTTGTTGTGCAGGATATGTTTCTGACTGAGACGGCGGTGATGGCCGATGTGGTTTTACCGGCGGCGAATGCTTATGAGAAGTCGGGAACGTTTACGAATACTTGCGGTGATTTGCAGTTGTTGAAAAAAGCCGGCGAGGTTACGGGGACGAAGTCGGATTTTGAAATGATCGTTCGCATTGCCGACACGATGGGCTTTGATGTGCGCAAACTGGTGCCGTTCGGCGAAGGAGTGCGCGCAGGTACGCACGCGGATATGGGGCAATCGCGCGGAGCACAATCCGGAGAGGCTGACCGTCACGCGGTGTGGCTGGAGGCTCACGGACTGGAGCCGAAGATGAGCCCGTTCGATCCGACGGCGATTCTGGATGAAATTCAGCGGCTGGTTCCGGGCTATGACGTTTCGCGCATGAACCTGATGGCGGGCAACAGCGAGCATACTTCGCTGGCCGAGGCTGGTCCCGGGGTTGCGCATCGGGCGGAATCGATTCAACCCGCAGAGGATGATCTTTTCACTTCCGGGACTTTGGGACGATATTCGCGCGCTTTGAAATCAGTAGTGGAAAGCCACGAAGTGAAGCCTGCCGAAGTCGCGGCGGACTGATTCACGGAATTAATAGCGGCATTGGGAGAGGAAGCGAAGGCCTTGTCCGTTGGCGTGTTCATACTCGTGTCGATCATCAAGTCGCTGATCGTGCTGATCGCTCTGCTCACTGCGGTCGCTTACACGGTTTGGTTGGAACGCAAAGTTGTGGGCCACATGCAGAACCGGTGGGGACCCACGCGGGTGGGACCCTTCGGATTGTTGCAGCCGGCGGCCGACGGGCTGAAATTTTTATTCAAGGAAGATCTGACACCGCCGCACGTCTACAAGCCGTTGTTTCTGGCAGCGCCCATGATGGCGGTGATTTTTGCGCTGACTTCCATTGCAGTAATTCCGTTCGGTAATCCGGTTCGGATTTTCGGCTACAACATTCCACTGCAGATTACGGATGTGAACATCGGCCTGTTGCTGATTCTGGGCGTGACCTCGATGGGTGTGTACGGAGTGGCACTGGCAGGATGGTCATCGAACAATAAATACTCTCTGCTGGGTGGGCTGCGAGCCAGCGCGCAGATGGTGAGTTATGAAATTGCGCTGGGGCTCTCGCTGGTGGGAGTGCTGATTCAATCGGGAAGTTTTAGCTTGCGTACGATCGTGGACATGCAGGCTGGACGGTTTTGGGAATTCATTCCGCGGTGGAATATTTTTCATGGGCAGTTTATCGGATTCTTTATTTACCTGATGGCTGCCTATGCGGAGACGAACCGCATTCCGTTTGACCTGCCCGAGGCTGAAACTGAACTGGTAGCCGGATATCACACGGAATACAGTTCGATGAAGTTTGCCATGTTTTTCATGGCGGAATACGCCAATATGATTACGGTCGGATGCGTGGCTACGCTGCTGTTTTTTGGCGGATGGCGCGGTCCGCTCTTTGGGCCTGCGTTGTTGCAGGCCGTGCTCCCCATTTTCTGGTTTCTCGCCAAGGTTTTCTGTTTTCTCTTTTTGTATATCTGGGTGCGCGGGACGTTGCCGCGCTTCCGTTATGACCAACTGATGTCTTTCGGCTGGAAGTTTCTGCTGCCGCTGGCGATTGCAAATCTGGTGGCGACAGCGATAGCCGTGGCCTGGTAAAGACGGTACTGATTCATGAGTTTCCATCTCATTTTATTTCTGGCGTTCGGTGCGGTCTGCGTGGGCGGGGCGGTGAACCTGCTGGCGCAACGGCATCCGATCAACAGTGCGCTCTCGCTAATTGCGGTGATGGCGGCGCTGGCCGGGGAATATTTGTTGCTGGGGGCGGAGTTTGTGGCGGCTGTGCAAGTAATTGTTTATGCCGGCGCGATTATGGTTTTGTTCGTTTTCGTCATTATGTTGCTCAATGCCGGCGTGGAGGAAGAGACCAAGGGGAGCCGAGTTGCCATATTGTTTGGCGTACCTGGGGTGCTGACCAGCAGCGTGCTGATGGTGTGGGTGGTGCTGCGGCATTCTGTAACCGAGTCCGTGCCGATCGGAGCGTTGCCGGGGCATCCCACCGATATTGCGCAGCTTCTATTTCACGATTTTCTGCTGCCCTTTGAAGTTACGTCTGTATTGATCCTGATTGCCATCATGGGCGCCGTGGTACTGGCGAGCAAGCCAGAAGCGACGGCGAGGAAGGTCGACTGATGGTTCCGTCGTATGTGCCACTCTCTTATTATTTGCTGCTCAGCGGATTCTTATTTGGCTGCGGCGTGGTCGGATTTCTGATCAAGCGCAACATCATCACCATCTTTATGTCGATTGAGCTGATGTTGAACGGGGTGAATCTTTCGTTTGTGGCATTTGCGGCGCACTGGCATGCGCTGGCGGGGCAGGTATTCGTTTTCTTTGTCATGGTGGTGGCGGCGGCGGAAGCGGCGGTGGGACTGGCGATTATTATCGCGGTATATCGCACGCGCGAGACGTTGAACGTGGATCAGGTGAACCTGCTCAAGCTATGAATTCGATGCTCAATCTTTGGCTGATCCCGTTGCTGCCGCTCGCGGGGGCTGCGATTAACGGCTTCTTCGGGAAAAGGTCGTCGCGGAAGGCCGTTACGACGATTGCTTTGTTTTTCAGCGGAGCAGCGTTTGCGATGGCTTTGTGGGTTGCGATGCGGTTTTCATCGCTGGCCCTTCCCTATCATGAGTATTTTGCGCACTGGATCCGGTCTGGAAGTTTCAGCGTTGATTTCGCGTTTTATCTCGATCAACTTTCGCTGGTGATGCTGCTGGTGGTAACGGGGGTTGGGTTTCTGATCCATGTCTATTCCGTCGGCTACATGTGGGAGGATCCCAGCTACTACCGCTTCTTCAGCTATCTGAATCTGTTCATGTTTTTCATGCTGACGCTGGTGCTGTCGGCAAACTACCTGATGATGTTTATCGGGTGGGAGGGCGTGGGGCTGGCGTCGTATCTGCTGATTGGTTTCTGGTTCACCAAGGACTCGGCGGCGGCGGCGGGCAAGAAGGCGTTCATCGTAAATCGCATTGGAGACTTCGGATTTCTGATTGCGCTTTTTTTGCTCATCAAGCATTTCGGGTCGCTGAATTTCGATCAGGTGTTTCAGAGCGTTCTGCCCATGGGAGCGGAAAAAGACGGTGCCGGGCTGCTGACGGCGATTGGCATTCTCCTGATGGTAGGTGCGTGCGGGAAGTCGGCGCAGATTCCGTTGTACATCTGGCTGCCGGATGCAATGGAAGGTCCCACGCCGGTTTCAGCTTTGATTCACGCTGCGACCATGGTGACGGCTGGCGTGTATATGGTTTCGCGGTCGCACGTGATTTTTGAACGGGCTCCGATTGCGTTGACCGTGGTTGCAATCATTGGAACGCTGACGGCTTTTTTTGCGGCAACAATTGGCATTGCGCAGACTGACATCAAAAAAGTTCTGGCTTACTCGACAGTTTCACAGCTGGGGTACATGTTCATGG
>JBAVGI010000107.1:0-12403 GCA_049684755.1 Candidatus Sulfotelmatobacter sp. | reverse complement strand
TCTATGCTCGGAAGGGACCATGCAGACATCGTGTTTGCGCCTCATGGGGAAGAAGCTCCTCGTGGCTCTCACTATGGAAGGCAAGTTTGCCGGCGAGGGACTGCAGAGCATCGATGAAGACGATGACATGCTCTCGGCCATGGCGCGGGAACTGGTCGAGAGGAATGGCATCGGCGATACGGCCGACTCCGTTTGGAGAGCGCTCAGTACCGAACATCAAAAGCTGTTTCCGACGTCTGCTCATCGCGACGATGATGCCTCCTCCACCGGGATGCCGGGTATTCTGCTGGACACTCAGCCTGAGCCCGCGGGTCTTGTTGAAAGCGCTATGGACGCGGGGTCTATCGTCGTCTTCGGACAGCGACCGCAATCGTTGTCAGGTAGAAGGCGGCGCGGGAGGCCAACTGTCCCGGAACAAGCCTCATTATTCGGCTTCAGCTGACCCGAAACAATTGAATGTAGGCTGTCCTCGCGGCACTGTCACTCCCGACGCAAGCCCTCTCTCGTAAAAACCGCTCAAACCTTCGCCATCCAGTTTGGGGTATTCGCCACCCCATGACGCTCTCGCCTTCAAAAACTTTGTTTCAAATCACTAAAGGAGGAAAGAAGTATGTCAGAAACAAGTACGCTCATTGGCTACGGCGGCCGAACGATTGGCCGCGAAGAACTAGCACTGGTGCCGACACCAGCCGCAACGGAAACACACCGCCCGGTCCCGCATCACGAGATCGTGCAAGCTCTGGTCGAGACCCTCGGGTTTCGCCACATCGGAGTCGTCCACGACGAGTATGCGGTCTCGCCAGACGGCATGAAAGCCTTTGGGGTTCTCGACCTCGAAACCGAGATGGCAGGGTGCCGTTTCTCCATCGGTTTGCGAAACTCCCACGACAAGAGCATGCGTCTGGCAATGACCTGTGGCTATCGGGTATTCGTGTGCTCAAACATGGCGTTCGCGGGAGACTTTACTCCCGTGCTCGCGAAACACTCAAAGTCGTTCTCGCTGATTGACTGCATCTCGGTTGGCGTGGATCGGATGCAGCGCAACTTCGAACCGATGCGAAAGCAAGTCGAAGCCTGGCAGCGAAGTGAATTGACGGACGTCACCGCCAAGGTGGTCATCTACGAGGCATTCGTGGAGGGGAGACTCGAAGCTCCCAAACACCTCGCCCGCACTGTGCATGACCTGTACTTCGAGCCGAAGTATGAAGAATTCCGACCGCGGACGATCTGGAGTCTTTCCAATGCGTTCACCTCTGCATTCAAGGAACTCGATCCCGTCCCACAATTCAAGGCGACGGCCAAGCTGGGCGAATTCCTGGAGGCCCGGTTCTCCCAATCGTTCTAGCCTGCGGGGCGGTGCCGACTGGCCGCCCCGTCCCAACAAGTAATTCCAATTGGCCTTACGAAGAGCCCGATGCGGGTGAGTTTCGCCCCAACTGGGCTAAAGAAAGGAGTCAGTGACATGGTTGCACTATTTCCACTTGGGCAAGTTGTGGCCACGCCTGGGGCGCTAGCTGCATTGGAGAGAGCGAAGCAGACGGCTACCTTCTTCTTGGACCGTCACGCAATCGGGGACTGGGGTGAACTGGACCAAAGCGATGTGGCAGAGAATGAGTACAGCGTGGCTCATGGGTTTCGCTTGCTGAGCAGCTACCAGACGAATGCCGGCGAGAAGCTATGGATAATCACCGAGGCTGATCGGTCCGCTACCACCCTGCTTTTGCCGGAGGAGTACTAACGCTCTATGCAGTTTTGCCATCGCGATTGCGGCGCTTTCTAGACCTCAAATATGGAATCGCATTTTGATGTGGATGCGACGCAGCACGCATCGCTTTCCCGGCTGATTCATCTAACGAGCCATGGGAAAAGGGTTAGCTGTTTCAGTTCTGGATCTTGTAGGCATGCGAGCCGGTGAGCCCGCGGGCAGCGCAATTGCCCGATCGGTAGACCTGGCGCAACACGTGGAGCAGTGGGGATACAAGCGCTACTGGCTGGCAGAACATCACTCCATTTCTGGATTGGCTTGCTCAGCCACGCCCGTGCTGATTGGGCATGTGGCGGCAGCGACAAAGACGATTCGAGTGGGCAGTGGTGGGGTGATGTTGCCGAACCATGCACCCTTGGTAGTGGCGGAACAATTTGGGACGCTGGAAGCGCTGTATCCGGGGCGAATCGATCTGGGGCTGGGACGTGCTCCGGGCGGCGACCCACAAACGATGCGGGCGCTACGAAGGGACTTAGGTCAGAGTGGCGCCGACTTTCCGGCGCTGCTCGATGAACTGCGAACATACTTGGGACCTGCGAAGCCAGGGCAAGTGGTGAAAGCGATTCCCGGACAGGGGAGCAACGTGCCGATTTCGTTGCTGGGGTCGAGCGGCTTCAGCGCGCAACTGGCGGGGATGCTGGGGTTGCCATTTGCGTTTGCAGCGCACTTTGCTCCTGAGTATTTGTATGCAGCAGCGCAGTTGTACCGCGAGCAGTTCCGGCCAAGCGAGACACTCAAGAATCCATACCTGATGGTAGCTGTGCAGGTGATTGCGGCGGAGACGGATGCGGCAGCCCGGCGGTTGTTCACGACGCCACAGCAGCGTTTTCTGCGACTGATCCGAGACCAGCCAGTGGAGTTGCTGCCTCCGATAGATTCCATGGAGCCGCTCTGGCAGGACTGGGAGCGGGCGGCTGTGGAGAACAAACTGAGAGCGGCGATTGTGGGATCGGACGTGACGGTGAAAGCGGGGCTGGAGAAGCTGGTCGGGGATACGGCAGCCGACGAGGTGATCGTTGTGACTGATACCTATGAGCACGCGGACCGGATCGAGTCGTATCGACGAGCGGCCGGCATTGCCACGATGATCGAGGTGAAGCCCACCGTAGCCGTGGAAGCCTAAAGTCCAGCCGAACGCCTGAGCCGGGGGCAGACCGGCGACGAAAGCGCTCCGGCTTTCTTCCTGGAAAACCTAAGACCACGTCGGTTCTCCGATGTGTCGGCTTGCTTCACAAACAACACATTCCTCAGGAGCGCCCTCGGCGGCCGATGTCCCAATCAGTCCGACAGCGAGAATTGAGCGCTTCTTCGGTCACCTGCCCGTGCAAACCAACCGTCTTCCCATTTGTAATTTCGCGATCACACACGGGAGCCACGTCTTCCAACTTAAGGAGTGAGAGCCATGTTTCAAGAATTGATGCCGCTACTAGGGGAACGAATAGTGATTATCGCCTTATCGCGCGTGAGCGACGATGAGATGCGTATCAATGTCGTTCCAAAGCCACTGAAGTCCGATCAGCAGGACGATGGCGCCGTGCTTACCACACCGTTGAGCGTCACTGGCACTCCCAAAGAACTTGATGAACACCTGCCCAGACAACTAGTGGAGTTTGTGGAGACTCACCTCGGGCTGTCCTCAACCTTGAAGAGTGCGAAGCAACAGATGGAGGCGGCTGCCAAAGCAGCAAGAGAAGCAGCCAGGAAATCTACAACCTCAAGATCCCACGGCGGATCCAGCAAGAGTGCGACGCTAAGCTCGGCGCAAGTGACGACAGAGGCGGAAGCGAAAGATAGCCCAGATGATTCACAGTCGAGTCCCGAGCCAACGCAGGCCGCGGGTGAAGGCGGCCTCGGCGCGAGTACCAGAAGCCTGTTCGACCTTGAACCGAACAGCGGTAAATGAAGGATAGGTGAGCTTCTTCTGTGGCGAACCTGTCGGCGGCGCTGGTGTCCGGGAAGCGGGCAAGGACAAAAGGACAATAGCGTTTCCGCGATGCCGCGAAGATCGAAGCGTTGGTGAAAGGAAAAGCGGCATGAAACAGAAACGAGATAAGAATCGATGGGTGATGCACGTTCCTGTATTAAGTACGTCGCACATCAAGCTAGAAATGCTCGATAACTTAGGCCCTGAATTTCACGTTCTTAACACGCAGGAAGGTGCATTTGTCTGGATAGGCTCGGACGCATACGCAGCGCGGGCACACCGGACGAACTGAAACCTGTAATCAGATGGATGAATAACACCTACCCGAAAGAATGGTGGGTGCGCTTTGACCGGGACGGCGACGTTATCTCAGAATTACCAACCTTTGAGTGGTAGTTCGACAATGGCGGGTTGAGCCCAATCAGCAGGTTCCCCATTTCTAAGCTCTCTGCTAGAGAGAGTAAGGAATGACATCACAGAATAAGGAGTCGTCATGGAAGTACACGTTCTCGAACGAGAATTCCTCTACAACGGGGTCAAGCTGCCGGACACCACGCCAACAATTACCCCCGAACAGGTCAGAGACACGTACACGTATTTGTATCCAGAAATCGCTACAGCCGCTATTGAAGGGCCTGAAACAGTCGCTGGCAAATTGGTTTACAAGTTCGTTCGCTCCATCGGAGCGAAAGGGTGACAACCGACACCTGAAAACATGCTCGCAGATAGAGACCGCGGCGATTGAACGCAGAACAAGCGTCTCGCTCGCCGCCTCTCCATGTGGGCCTTCGCGACTTGAATATTGGATAATTGAGCCAAGAGCAGATCATGGCAATGTGGGCCCGGCGCAGGATCCAGCGCTACCTGGAAGAAAACAGCGCGTTCGTGTCGCAGTCAACGCTGCACGACTGGGTGCAACGTTTGAACACGATCTCCGATCATTATGTCGCGATAGAATGGGAAGTCGCACTGCTTAACGGTTTCGCCACGGTCGGGACCGTACAGCATGAGCCTGCCCTTGGCGAGAAACGGATCGACCTAGTCTTCACGTCCTCCAACCGGAAGCTCTCCTTCGCGGCAGACATCGCCACTATTTCCGATCAGCAGTTGCATCGGGAAAATCCGGTCGAGGCGTTTTCGGAGGAACTGGGACGGAGGGCGAGAAAAACGAACATCCGGACCGGCGGATTTTCATTTCACGTCGGAGAGAAGCGACAGCCCACCCACTTGGGCAGCGGAAATCAACGTTCGCTGCTCCTGCCCGCTATGTCAGGATTCGGTCCGTACATTTTCAACTCGGGTTGGGAGGATTTTATTCGGCTCGTGAAGTCCAAGCCGGATAAAAGCCACGAATATACTGCCCGCGAGAAGAATCCCGCAGTCCTTGTTTCGATCGCCTACCACCCTGGCAACTTCGGCGTCTTCCAAGGGCAACACGGCTCGTATACAGGCGCCACCGTGGTCGATGACAATCCCCTTTTCAATGCTCTAAAGGTCAAAGCCAGACAGCTTAAGAAGAGTGGCTACACCGGGCCGAGCGGCATAATCATCTGCGATGGTGGCTGCCGCATGCTTACGTCGTGGCCGGACTGGTCGACCTACAGCATGGCTCAAGTTGTCGCCGAGTTTCTCCGCCAGCACGGATCGGTTGAGTTCGTGTCAATCATTGCGATTAAACAAGGCAGTCATTGGGGACGAAACGAATACGTGTACGACCCGAAGTGTTTCGTCCCCAAGCGCTCTCGTCTTTCTGGGACTGATCTGGGCGGCCTGATAGCAGAGGTGGTCCACGGATTGCCGCCGATTCAGCTGACGCCAGAGAATGCCGTTCGCGTCATGAAGTGGAAAAAGTCAGGGAAATATGGGCTTCTAGGAGGGTGGTCTGTGGGAGGAAACAAGGTCAAGATTTCCGCGCGGGACTTGCTTGCCCTGATGGCTGGGCGGCTGGATCAAGAACGCTTCGTCAAAGGCTACGCTACGGGGGGCGCTAACTTCTTCGATCTCCGCTTGAAACGCGGAGAACTGATAACAAGCGCGACTGTTGAACACATTCCAGACGAGGATGACGACTGGATTACGTTCGAGTTTGGTGAACCGGACCCTGCCGTTGCTCCCTTCTCCGAACCAACTTCGAAGGTTAAACGCTGATCTAACGGCCGGACGCCCGATTTCCTGACGCGGTTCTACACGCAGCCACAAACCACACTCAGTTAAACACGAAGAAGGGGGATTTCCATGAAGTGGACAAAGCTAGCCACGCCTTCCTCCAGAACGACTTCGTCCAGAGCGAACGATAGAAGTGTGCAGGAAATCCTGCGCGCGCTGGAAGAAGCTACGCATGGCCGTGCCAATACGAACGATCCCATCGTGGAGCAATTGAAGAAATGTCCAGAAGCATTCAAAGTCGGAGAGATTCTCGGCAAGGCGTTCGACTCGCTGAAGTGCGCTCAAGACGGAGGCGAACTCGGAGACCGATACTTACCTCCCGGCGGCGTGGTCATTCCGCCGCTCGTGTGATCGGGCTGCCGTTGGACGTTACTTTCCCCAAGCTCAAGGGAATTCGCTGGCGGTACTGCACGAGGTGGGATGAAGGGCAGGCCGCAGTTTTGGGAATGAGCCTGCTGAGGTTAGGAATTTGTAGGCCCAATGACTGGTCGGGTAGCGCGGTGGACTTTGTTGAACGCGGTTTCAGAAGGTTTTGCTCCCAGAACCGTGCATATGACGTGAAGAGCGTCTGGGTGGGCGACTTGCGAATTACGGATAGTCTCTTCGAGCTGACCGAGCAAGAGCGAAATCAGGTCGAGGCCGAAAGAGAAGGGATGACCGATCATTTGTATCTGGTCGGTGACTACGAGGCCGCCGCTTCCATTCCAATTGGCGCGCCGCTCGCACGCCTCGAAGCCGAGCATAATCTTCTGCCGGTCGCTTTCTACGAGGTCCTCACCACCAACCTGTACAAATGGATGCGCGTGTACGACTACCTCGACGCCCAGGAGCACGCCGAGATGTGGATGGAGGATCTGAGCGACGAGGAACTGGAAGCATCGACCTATCGCAAAGTGGATATGGAAATCCCGGCCTGTATCAAGAGGCACTCGAAGACCCTCAAATACAGGACAGCGCGGAACTTGCTGCGGGAAATCGAGCCACACACGAGCGTGGCTCGCGAACTGATCCGGCACCTGCTTGAGATGGATGCTCATGGCCAAGGGCACGAGCATGCGTGGCCCGGCCAGATCAGTGAGAAGGACGTGCCAGGCATTGAAACATGGCTCTCGGATGCAGAGTATTCCCGGCCTGGATGCCTGATCACTTGGTACGAGAATGACGCGATCAACGCCTGCTTCGATGAAGAGGCGCAGCACATGGGCGAAAACGGTCCTTGCCAGCCGAATGTGGCGCTTCCTATCCACCTGGACAAGCCCAACGAAGAGCTAGATGAAGAAGTGCGACGCGTCCTCGATCACGCCGGCGCGATGCTTCGGTCGTTGGCCTCCGCTGCCAAGATCGTCGAACTCATTAGGGACCTCTACGATGAATATCTCCGTGAACATCGGCTCGAGCCAGGACTTCCGGCTGAGCCGGGCGCTGCTGGTGTACGGGACGAGTAGCTATCAGGGCTACCCGTATCGCCATCCCTTTGTAACTCTCCATGAAGTGATGCATGACGGCGACGTCGCACGACTGGCGGAAGGCCAGTTGATGACGCCGCAGATGCTGCTCGACCTGATGGCCGGTTTGGGAAGATCGGTTCCAGCCGAGATCTTGCCGGCGCGGGTGCTAGTGCGCACGGCAGAAATGATCGTCTGGTGGAGTCTAGCCTGCGAACGAACGATGTTTTTCAGCGACCAAGGCAACGATCGTGTCTTGAAGAACATGAATGGCAAGCGCTATCCCCACCCGGCGTTGCTGTTCAAAGCGTGCGGGACTCACTTGTGGGTTCGCGCTCTTGCTGAAGACGAGCGGCCGACGGCAGAAACCAAGCTGTGCATGGCGCCCTACTGGAACTGCTACGACAACGGCGTGTGTTGCACCGGGAGCATGAAGATTCCGCAGGAGAAGTCGGTCACGGCCATTGACTTGTGGGAGGAGTCGTTCTTCCAAAGCGAATTCACGCACGCCTCGGGCGTTCGCAAACACACTCGGTTTCCCGGCGGGTTTCTGGCGATGTGGCAATCCCTAGCGGGACAAAAAGCGTTTCCAGAGAAGTACCTGGTGAAGCTGCCGCAGACGCTTGCGGAATTCGTGAGGAACGATGACCACAGCTATCGAAACGACAATCGCCGCGAAGACTGAACATCAGATTTCTAGTGCACTGCTGCAGAAGAAAGTTCAGGTCACGGTAGTCGGTTGCGGCGGGACGGGCAGCGCCATTGCCGCTGGATTGCCGTATCTGCACCAAGCCATGGTTGCCTTGGGGCATCCGCATGGTATGAGTGTCACCTTGGTCGACGGCGACCGGATTTCCCGCACCAATTGCGTCCGCCAGCCTTTCAGTGAGAGTGAGATCGGACTGCACAAGGCGACGGTACTCGCCACCCGGATCAATCTGTTTTGGGGGCTGGGGTGGAAAGGCGTGCCGCACTTCGTGGATGAGAGTTGGGGGCACGAGACCGACATTCTGATTGGCTGCGTGGATTCTCGTGCCGCCCGCAACGCGATGACCCGCACTCAGACGTATTGGAATTGCCACTATTGGCTGGATCTGGGCAACAACGCTGATAGCGGCCAGTTCGTGCTGGGCCAGCCCGAAAACCAGAGAAACAAAGCGCGAGACTTGCGCTTGCCGACGGCTCCGGAACTCTTCCCCGAACTCATCAACGCGAAGCTCGACAAGAAGGACAGACTTCCGCCCTGCAGCGCGTTAGAAGCGTTGGAGCGGCAAGAGCCGTTCGTAAACCAGACACTCGCATATCAGGCGCTGGCAATGCTTGCGCGGCTATTCCGATATGGGCGGCTTTCGTACCACGGCGGGTTCGTGAACCTGCGAACGGGCCGCACTACCTCGCTCGCTGTCGACCCAGTCCTATGGCGGCGGATGAGGATGCAGCCGGCAGAATCCGAATTACCCAGACGCAAGAGAAGGAAGGTGGTCAGGCAATGAGCCAAAGCTTTCGGGCGGTGAAAGAAATATGGAATGTACACTCGTCCTGCTTCATTGAACCGGAGAAGTTGATCGTGCTGCTGCACGACCTTGCCGCCAGAGTAGGGACGGCGAGCGACGAGCACGAATACGGGGATAAGCAGGCTGTCTGGCTTGAAAATGGCAGAAAGGTTCTGGACTATATGGAAGCAGACGAGCGCTTCAGTGCGGCCAGTTTCCACGACAGTATGGAAGAACAAGGGATAGCTGTTAACAGGAATGACCTGATCACTTTGATCGACAATATGCGGAGCCTGTCGAAACAATGGCGGAGTTCCATCGGAAAACACGGGGAATTGTTGTTCTACATTGATGCCTGCTGAACCCGGAAGTGATCAGGCGGCGATCTGGTCGAGCAAACCCGGAGCCTTGGTGATTAGAGCAGCACCTGACAGGCATTCAGCATCGAACATGTCCGGAATTACTAGATCGGCGCGCGAGGACTTTCGTCCGAAGTGCAGCATAATCGGCGCCTTCGGATCTCGTCGGCCACCTCGCGATCTGTGCGCCCGTAGTCGCCCACCGCTGTGTTGTTACCCCGGATTTAAGAGATAAACAGACTCCATCGGACCTATCGAAATAGGAGCTCGGTAGTAAAGGAAGGCCTGAATAAAAACCACTGCTATGGCGACTTGTGTTTCGGCGTCTTCGCGTTAAGCGTCGAGATCAAGCCCTCTGCTGCGGGAGGGACATGCGTCTCGTGAGCAATTACAATATCCTTCGCCGAGATTTTCTCCCCGTAGATTCTCTTGTTTGCATCGTTGTCAGGTCGGATGGTCGAACCCTCTAGCGAAATGCCTGCAAACAGGCCGCGGGCGCGGGAATAGCTCAATATTTCAGCACGCATCGAAACATCGGTTTCTGCCGTCGCGTTACGACCGACCGGTCCTGCGGCTACCGACGCGTCTGCCCCGAGCTTCACTTTGCTGCTCAAGATTCCATTCGCACCGCGGTCGTTCATCACGAGAAGGACGAAGTCAGTCGCTTGCCCGCCGATCTGAAAGCCTACGCTGCCACCCTCAAGGGCCATCATTGAGGGCGCACCCCAGGAGCCGTTGAAATTTTCGCCCCTGCGGCAAGTCATCGCACCGCGGCCATAACTACCACCGACCACAAACGCAGCCTTGAGGACCGATGGAAAAACAACCACACAGCCGGCTTTATCGAGGAGATCTTGAGGAATATCGTCTGGAATATTCAGAATCTCCGTCAGCACTGTGCCGGCATTCTTCAGACGATCCTCATCCTTTTCTTTGTCGTCTGCCCAACTGGTCGTTGCGAGCAACAATGCACTCATCGCGCCCACTAATATCCTCTTTTTCATGACGGTCTCCTAGATCGGATATAGTTTCCGTAACGCCTGGGCCGCAACCCAACAGCATGGTTCGACCTTACTCCCGGCGGCACTGCCACGCAACCGTTCCCTCCTCGCGCGCCGAATAGCAGCGCCTGCGTTTGGCCGATTTTTCAGTATCAAGGGTGAGCGAGCTATACATCAAAAAAAGTAAACGAGGGGGAGTGTTTCCTGTAGATCTTCGCTCGCCGGCCCGACGTACGAATCGGCTTGAAAGACAGTCCCGACTGCGTTCATCGAGATGCTCTCGGCTTGCGATGCTTCAGGGTGTCCGAATCACTCTCCCCCTGGATGACAATCGCAGGGGGCGGGGATTCGCGCTTCTTCGACCTTGAGCGTTTGATTTCGCGCCAGAAGGTCGCCCGGGCCACAGCTCGGGTCACGTGAAGCACCTTGGCCATCTCCTTCCAATCAAATCCTCTGCGATGCGCGCCAAACATGGTTCGACTCTCATAAGAAAGCTTGTGACCAGGTTTCTCCAAACTCCGGTTGGTGAACTACGAACGACGAAATTTCATCGCACAGCGTCAAATCTGCAGGACAACCTAACAGTTCAGACGAAGGTGGACTACTCGGACGAGAGCAATAGTCGCCACACAGGGATATAGCTTTCTCTCGTCGGGTGCGCGGTTCGGGGATGGCTTGCATAACAACCGCCCGGGGGTTAGCAGTCCTCAGTCCGCGGGCCTGCAGCACCCAGGGCTGGTACTTGCTCTTAGGGGTCAAACCCGGCAGCGGACACCTTAGTTGCGGAAAATGTCACTTTTTGTGCAAAGAAACATCTCTTCTACGCAGCCCGAGTCTCCTTGTCCATAGCTGGATTCGGCCAACATCGCCCAGGAATTAGGCCGACATCTGCGTCAAGTGATTGGTACTCAGCACGTTTCGTCCTTCGGCCAAGGCTCGGCCACGCCGGCCGATTTTCTGCACCGGAAGTGGCCACCTGCACGAATTCCTGCAGCAAAAAAGTTTTTGAAAAGCAGCAGAAATATGCTTGTACCCTGACCGCTCTCATTTGGCTCAAGATGTGGACTAGTTCCACCCGCAGCGTGTTCCGAAACACAGGTGCACGCGCTTTTTGCGGTAGGAGAGGAGGTATTCCGGAGGCGTCGAGACAAGTGCGTGTAGAAGGATCCGGGACGTCAATTGCCCTCAGGACCCAGCCCCCGGAAGGCAGCAGTATGGGCGAAGCCGACGGTGTGAATAAGCGCCGCATGTTCCGCTGGCCTAAAGAAGCAAGAGAACTGGCCAGAGAATACAAGGAACGAACCAGCAGAAGCCAGGAGCACACTGAGACTGACCGGCGAAGGCTGGTCACAAAGCTTGCTGCGATTTCTGGAAACCCACGAGACGCCTGTCTACGATTCCTGCGCGAGCTTGGCGTAAATCAAAAACGAGCGTATCGCGAATGGACAAAGCCTGAGCAGCAACGCCTCCTGGATCTGATCACCGCGATGCCCGTGGAAGAGGCCGCGAAGATCCTGCGGCGGCCAGCGGCGTCCGTGCGCTCGATGTTGCACCGGCTCGGCATCGGCGGCAAAACAGGACGGGAATGGTTCACCAAGTTCTCGCTCTCTCGCGCATTGCACACCCGCCCCGACGAAATACAAAAATGGATCGACCTGGGTTGGCTCAAGTCGCGCTCTCTCACCACTGCCGGAACGAAAGCTAGCATCATTCATGCCGATGATTTTTGCGAATTCGTCAAGGAGCATGGGCGTGCGGTCGCGAGCCGCCGTCTTACCTACGAGGCACTTTGGTTCGTCCAGAACTATGTATTTCCGCCAAGCCACGCAGAACTGCTGTCGGTGAGAGGAACATATAAAAAGCAGGATGCAGACGATGAGACAGACCCGAACACGGAGTCTCAATCAGCCGGCGGTCCCGAAGAAGGCGGCGGGCAGGAAGGTTAGGGTTCGTGATGTCAGCAGCAAAGGAAATCGCAATCGTCAAGCGCAGCGAAGAGCACTCCCTAAAGGCAAGCGAGGAAGCGGGGAGCAACGGGTCAGGAGACACAAACGGTACGCGTGCCGGGGGCACGGACGGCCCTCCAGCAGTGAGGCGACGTCTGCCGGACGAGCGCCACAGCTTGACCCATCACTTCTCTGTGGGCGGGCAGGAAGGCTACGTCACAGTTGGTTTATACGAGGATGGTCTGCCAGGCGAACTGTTCATCAGGATGGCGAAGGAAGGCTCGACGGTTTCCGGGCTCATGGA